>CALMSE010000244.1 GCA_937872275.1 uncultured Leucobacter sp.
GTTCGAGCTGTACTACGGCGTGTAGCCGCCGAGCCCGTCTCGTTTGACAAGCGGATCGTCCGGCACCGCGTCCGGGCGATCCGCTCGCTCGTTCAGCGCTCGGGCGGGGCGTCGTCGCCTTCCCGGGCACTGTGCGCGTCCACCGCGCCGGTTCTTAGGAGTCCAGCTCTTCTTCGAGCTCGAACTCGTCCTCGGAGAGCAGCGCCTCCAGGAACGTGTTGAGGTAGTTCATAACGATCAGGTTACGCTTTGAGCCTCGATTTGACCAGCCCTTGCGTAACCGTTTCGTGATCTTTTTTCCGAGCGCCCATCGATCGTCCTCGATCGTCCCCGCCCGCGCAGGGATCGCTCCGCTCGCCCCTCAGGTGATGAGCACCGGGTAGGTCGAGGGGTCGGTGTCGTATCCGAAGAACTCCCGCTCGACCACGGCGCGCGCGCGCCTCGCCGCGGCGAACCAGCTCTCCTCGAGCTCGATGGTACGCCCCCGCGGCAGGCCCAGCACGCCCGCGATGCCCTCGAGGTCGGCGCGTCCCACGGGCAGCACGTCCGAACTCCGCCCCGACCACAGCTTCACGGCCGAGCGGATCGAACTCGCGAGCCGCCACGCGGTCTCCAGCTGCTCGCAATCATCCTCCCCCAGCAGGCCCGCCTCGCACGCGCCCGTGAGCGCCGGGAGCGTCGACACCGTGCGCAGCCCCGGGCACTCGCTCCCGTCGCGCAGCTGCAGCAGCTGCACGAGCCACTCCACGTCGCTGATGCCCCCGGGGCCGAGTTTCAGGTGGCGCCGCGGATCCGCCCCCTGCGGCAGCCGCTCCGCCTCCACACGGGCCTTGATCCTCCGCACCTCGCGCACGTCGTTCTCCGAGAACTCCGCCGGGTAGCGGATGCGGTCGGCGAGCGCCGCGAAGTCGGCGCCGAGGGCCTCGTCGCCCGCGACCGGGCGCGCCCGCAGCAGCGCCTGGGCCTCCCAGGTGAGCGACCATCGCTCGTAATAGGCCCGGTAGGCGTCGAGGCTGCGCACCATGGGCCCGTTGCGCCCCTCGGGGCGCAGATCGAAGTCGAGGTCGACGGGGAATCGCGGATCGGCGACGAGCCGGCGCAGCTCGGCCACCAAGCGCTCCGCAGCGCGCTGAGCGCCCCCGGCCTCGGCACCGTCGCGGGGCCGGTAGACCGCCAACAGGTCGATGTCGCTCGCGAAGCCCAGCTCGCGCCCCCCGTAGCGGCCCATCCCGATGAGGGCGAGCTCGACCCCGTCGTCCCGCCCCGCTCCGGCCCGCCCGGGCTCGGCCCGGAGCGCGAGCAGGAGGCCATCGAGCAGCGCGGTGTGGGCGGCGTCGAGTCCGGCTGCGACGTCGGCGTCATCGTTCACGAAGACGAGCCGGCCGAGCGCGAGGCGCAGCACCTCGCGCCGGTGCACGGCTCGCAGCGTCGCGGCCGCGGCGTCCGCGCTGTCGCGCCGGGAGGCGAGCGCCCGCATCTCCTCGAGCAGCGTCTCGAGGGGCACGGGCCGCAGCAGCGCGTCGCGCTCGAGCCAGGCGACGGCCTCGGGAATCGACTCGAGCAGCTCGGCCGCGAAACGGGAGTTCGACAGCACCCGGCTGAGCCGTTCGGCCGCCTCGGCACCGTCGCGCAGCAGCCGCAGGTACCAGGGAGTGTCGCGGTTGGCCTCGCTGACCCTGCGGAAGGCGAGCAGACCGTAGTCGGGATCGGTGCCCGAGGCGATCCACTGCAGCAGCACGGGCAGCAGATTGCGCTGGATCCGCGCCGTCCTCGAGGTGCCCGCCGTGAGCGCGGCCAGGTGCCGCAGCGCGCCGTCGGGGTCGCGGAAGCCGATACTCGCGAGGCGCGCACGAGCTTCGTCGCCGCCGAGCGCCACGCCGTCCTCCGGGAGCGCGGCCACGGCGCTCAGGAGCGGCGCGTAGAAGATCTTCAGGTGCAGGCGGCGCACCTCGAGCTTCGTCGCCTCCCACAGCTCCGCGAGCTCCGCCGCGGTCGTCGCGAGACCGGTCGCGCGGGCCAGCACTCTGAGCGCGTCCGGGTCCCGCGGCATGAGCGCGGTCCGGCGGAGCTCCCGCAGCTGCAGCCGGTGCTCGATGACCCGGAGCCTCCGGTAGTCGCCGGCGAGACGGTCGCCGT
This sequence comes from uncultured Leucobacter sp., assembly GCA_937872275.1. Classification (GTDB taxonomy): domain Bacteria; phylum Actinomycetota; class Actinomycetes; order Actinomycetales; family Microbacteriaceae; genus Leucobacter. The sequence continues at coordinate 2,137 of CALMSE010000244.1, forward strand.
CCCCGCGCGCGACGTAGCCGCGGTCGACGAGCGCCTCGAGCGCCTCGAGCGTGCCCCGCAGGTGCAGCCGCTCGTCGCGCTGGCCGTGCACGAGCTGCAGCAGCTGCACGCTGAACTCGATGTCGCGCAGCCCGCCGGGGCCGAGCTTGAGCTGCACCTCCAGCTCCTCGCCGTCGATGTGCTCGGTGACGCGCTCGCGCATGCGCTGCACGGAGCCCACGAAGTCCTCGCGACCGCCCGAGGCCCACACGAGGGGCCGGGTGCGCTCGACGAACTCCTCCCCCAGCGCGAGATCGCCCGCGACCGCCCGCGCCTTCAGGAGCGCCTGGAACTCCCATGTCTTCGCCCAGCGCTCGTAGTAGCTGAGCATCGAGCCCAGGCTGCGCACGAGGGCCCCCTGGCGCCCCTCCGGCCGCAGGTTCGGGTCGACCTGCCACAGCGGGGGCTCCGCCGCCGGATCCTGAATGGCCCGCATCAGCTCGGTGGCGAGCCGGGTCGCGACGCGCAGCGCGGTGTCGGCGTCGAGTCCCTCGGCGGGCTCGGCGATGAACATGACGTCGACGTCGCTCACGACGTTCAGCTCCCGCGCTCCGCACTTGCCCATGGCGATCACGGAGAGCCGGGTGCCGGCGACGCGCTCGGGCGCGACCGGCGGCCCCGCGGCCCCCGCGGCGACCGATCTGCGAGCCACGGCGAGC
>CALMSE010000245.1 GCA_937872275.1 uncultured Leucobacter sp.
GGCGTCGGCGAGCTCGGCCTCGATCGCGGCCGCGCCCCCGTCGAGCCCGAGCGCGAGGGCGACGGCCTGCTCGACCTTCTGATCGGCGAAGGCGAGCCACGACTTCAGACGCTCGTCGAGCTTCGACTCGTCGCGCACGTCGTGCGGCACGTGCTGGAGGCTGTTCGAGGTGCCGATCGAGACGTCGAGGCCCGCGTCGCGCAGGCGCTCCACCGCGGCGAGCGCGGCGCGGAGGTCGGTGCGCCAGATGTTGCGGCCGTCGACGAGGCCCGCGACGAGGCGCGTGCCGGCGAACGCCTGGGCGAGCGTGCCCGCGGCGAGCTCCGCCTCGGGCAGGGATCCGCGCACGAGGTCGGCCTGCACCGCTTCGACCGGCAGCGCGCCGAGGCGCGCGAGCGCCTGGGAGGAGTCGCCGTAGGGCGCCGTGAGCAGGATGGCCGGCCGGTTCCCGGCGCCGCCGAGCGCGGCGTAGGCCCGCTCGACGAGCGCGACGATCTCCTCGCGCGGCACCGCGAGCGAGTCGGAGACGAGGGCGGGCTCGTCGAGCTGCACCCAGCCGGCGCCCGCCTCGGCGAACGCGCCGAGCAGCTCGGCGTAGACGGCGACGAGCTCGTCGAGGCGGTCGATCGGGCGGAAGCCGTCGCCCGCTCCGCCTGCGGCCTTCGCGAGCAGCAGATAGGTGACGGGGCCCACGATCACGGGGCGCGACTCGACGCCCTGATCCGCCGCCTCGCCGATCTGGGCGAGGAGCGCGGCGGGGTTCGCCGCGAAGGGGGTGCGCTCGTCGATCTCGGGCACGCTGTAGTGGTAGTTGGTGTCGAACCACTTGGTCATCTCGAGGGGCTGATGCGCCTCGTCGCCGCGGGCGAGCGCGAAGTAGAGGTCGAGCTCGCTCGCCCCCTCCCGGTCGGCGACGTCCGCGAAGCGACCGGGGATCGCGCCGACGGCGAGCGTGGCGTCGAGCACCTGATCGTAGAAGCTGAAGCTCTCGGGCACCGCGCCGCCCGCGGCGGGCAGACCGAGCTCGACGAGACGCGCGCGGGTGGCGGCGCGCAGCTCGCGGGCGATGCGCTGCAGCTCGGCCTCGTCGATGGCGCCCTTCCAGAACGACTCGATCGCGCGCTTGAGCTCGCGGCGACGGCCGAGGCGCGGGTAGCCGAGGATGGTGGCGGTGGGCAGGGTGCTGGACTGAGTCGGCATGACTTCCTTCGGTGAGAACTCAAGGATCGGGACGCGACGCAGGAATGCGCGGTCTCTCCCCGTGGAACCCTTCGAGGCTATGCGCGCGCCCGGAGCGGGCCCAAGCATAAGACGAAATATTACAGATGACCGCAGTAAAGACGCTGAATCATAATTTAAAATTATGAGTTGAGAGGCGCAGAAGCGCACGCCGAAGGCGGATCCCGTGCCGCCGGCCGCGCCGGTGCAGTTCAGCCGGTTGGGGGCGTTCAGCCGGATGAATCCAGTGATTTCCTTCCGGCTGAACGCCCCCAACCGGCTCAAGTGCACGCGGCAGCACACGATGGCACCCGCGTCGCGGCGCTCTCCGCCTCAGCCGAGGAACGGCTCGAGCTTCGCGAGGGTCTCGCCGCCGACGTAGGCGCGCACGCGGGTGCCGCCCTCTTCGTATGCGACGTCGACCACCCGGTTGCGCTCGTGGAGCTCGGCCACGAGGTCGCCGCGCTCGTAGGGCACCACGACCGTGACCTCGCGCTCGGGCACGGGCAGAGCGGCATCGATCCGCCGCTTCAGCTCGTCGATGCCCTCCCCGGTGCGCGCCGAGACGAAGACCGCGTCGGACGCGAGCCCGTGCAGCACGAGCCGCTGGGTCTCGTCGATGAGATCGGCCTTGTTGAAGGCGACGATCTCGGGGATGCCGAGCCCGTCCACTTCGGCGACCACGTCTCGCACGGTCTGCAGCTGCGCCGCGGGATCGGGGTGGGAGGCGTCGACGACGTGCACGATCACGTCGGCGTCGGCGACCTCCTCGAAGGTCGAGCGGAACGCCTCGACGAGCTGGTGCGGGAGGTTGCGCACGAAACCGACCGTGTCGGCGTAGGTGAAGCGGCGTCCGTCGGCGGTCTCGGAGTGGCGCACCGTCGTGTCGAGCGTCGCGAAGAGCTGGTTCTGCACGAGGGCCTCGGCTCCCGTGAGCCGGTTCAAGAGGCTCGACTTGCCCGCGTTCGTATAGCCTGCGATCGCGACCGAGGGAACCTCGCCGCGCTTGCGGTTCGCCCGCTTCGCCTCGCGCGCCGGAGCGAAGCCCTTGATCTGCTGCCGCAGCTTCGCCATGCGGGTGTTGATGCGGCGGCGATCGAGCTCGATCTTCGTCTCGCCGGGGCCGCGCGAACCCATGCCCGCACCACCCGCGCCCACCTGGCCGCCCGCCTGGCGCGACATCGAATCGCCCCAGCCGCGCAGCCTCGGCAGCAGGTACTCGAGCTGCGCCAGCTCGACCTGGGCCTTGCCTTCGCGGCTCTTCGCGTGCTGGCTGAAGATGTCGAGGATCACGGCCGTGCGGTCGATCACCTTGACCTTCACCACGTCTTCGAGCGCACGGCGCTGAGAGGGAGAGAGCTCGGTGTCGGCGACCACGGTGTCGGCGCCGAGCGCCGCCACGAGCTCGGCGAGCTCCGCGGCTTTCCCCTTGCCGAGGTAGGTCGCGGGGTCGGGATGCGCACGGCGCTGCAGCAGGCCGTCGAGCACCTGGGCGCCCGCGGTCTCGGCGAGCGCCGAGAGCTCGCGCAGCGAGTTCTCCGCATCCTCGAGCCCGTGCTTCGCCGATCCCGTGTACACGCCGATGAGCACGACCTTCTCGAGCCGCAGCTGCCGGTACTCGACCTCGGTGACGTCTTCGAGCTCGGTCGAGAGGCCGGCGACCCGGCGCAGGGCCGCGCGCTCCTCGCGCTCGAGGCGGATCGCGTCGAGGTCGTCGCCCAGCGTGTCATGGGCCTCGTCGCCGAGCGCCTGGGCGCCGCTCAGGTCGCGGATCACCGTCGCGCGGCCCGCGCCCTCGGCGCGGGCGAGCACCCGCTCGAGGGCGTCGTCGGACACGGATCGGTCGGCTGTGGGGGTGTCTCGTTCTGTCATCTGACTCCAGTGTAGGCGCGGGGTCGGGCGGCGGCCCGGGTGTTCACCCACAGCGCAGCCCGCCGATGGGATACTGGTCTCTCGTGAGCGAGCACTACTTCAGCGAGGCCCCCGCGGGCGAGTACCGGCCCCGCGAGATCGAGGTCGAGCTCGCGGGAGCGCCCAGGCGCCTCCTCACCGCCGGCGGCGTGTTCAGCCCCGACCACCTGGACGAGGGCACGCGGGTGCTGCTGCGCACGATCGAGTCGACCCCTCCCCGGCGTCCGGGCCTCGACGCGGAGCCCGGCGGAACGACCGCGCAGGGCGGGGCGCCGTCCGAGGCGGCCGGGCGGGAAGCGGATCGCGCACCCGTCCTCGACCTCGGCTGCGGCTGGGGGCCGATCGCGCTCTCGGCGGCGCTGAGGCGCCCCGCCGCCGAGGTCTGGGCGGTGGACGTGAACGAACGCGCGCGGGAGCTCACCGCGGCGAACGCCGAGCGCCTCGGGCTCGCGAACGTGCGGGTCGCCGCCCCCGAGGAGGTGCCCGAGGGGCTCGCCTTCACCGAGATCCTCTCGAACCCGCCGATCCGTGTGGGCAAGCCGGCGCTGCACGGCATGCTGCGGCAGTGGCTGAGCCGGCTCGCGGTGGGCGGATCCGCCCGCCTCGTCGTGGCGAAGCACCTGGGCGCCGAGTCGCTGCAGCGGTGGATCGCCGCGGAGCTCCCCGAGCTCGACGTCGCGCGCGCGGCGCGGGACAAGGGCTTCCACGTCATCGAGGCCCGGCGCCGCGCCGGGTAGCCGGCACCCCGGTCCGAGACGACTCGGGGACCGGGTGCCGGCACCGGGCTACGCGACGGAGGCCGTCCGATCCACCCGCAACCCGGCGTAGAACCCGTCGTCGCCCATGCGCGGGATCGGGATGCCGTATTCGGACTCGAGGGTGTTCCACGCGGCCTCGAGCGCCGGGATGTGCACCTGGTTGCCGTTGCGGCGGGTGTCGAGGAAGTCGGCCCCCTCGCGCAGATTCGGGCGGTACGACTCGCGCAGCCGGCGCACGTTGTCGGCGTTGGTGCCGTGCAGCACGGCGTCGGCCTCGGCCGCGATGAACTGCGCCTCCTGGTCGAAGATCGAGAAGGTGTTGCCGGCGAAATGCAGCGCGCCCGCCTGGTAGAGGCCGGGCTGATCCTCGAAGAAGGCGCCGAGCACGGCCTCGGGGTGGCCGTTCTCGTAGTGCAGCACGCCCTCGTCGAGCCAGGGCACGAAGACGTCGTAGCCGGTGGCGAAGACAATGACGTCGAAGTCCTCGCTGCGGCCGTCGGAGAAGGCGACCGTGCTGCCCGAGACGCCCACGATGTCGGGGCGGTGCTGGAGCAGGCCGTGGGCCAGAGCGTGCAGCACCTGCGAGTTCATGATCGGGTGCGTCTGGCCGAAGGCGTGGTCGGGCGCGGGCAGGCCGAAGTTGGTCACGTCGCCCACGCCCTCGATCACGACCTGCAGCTTCTCCTCGAAGGTCTTGCCCTGCAGTTCGGCCGGCAGCTCGGCGTCGGGGATGTTTCCGGCGAGCAGGTCGGGGGTCGGGATGCCGTGGGTGAACTTCGGGAAGAAGTAGTAGCCGCGGCGGGTCGACAGGCGCGCGGTGTCGGCGAAGAAGGCCGCATCGGCCACGATGTCGACGCCGCTGTTGCCCGCGCCCACGACGAGCACGCGCTTGCCGACGAACTCGGCGGTCGAGTGGTACTCGGCGCTGTGGATGACCCGGCCGGAGAAGGTGTCGAGCCCCGGGTAGTCGGGGATCACGGGAGCCCATTGCGCGCCGGTCGCGATGACCACGCCGCGGAAGTCGCGGGTCGTGCCGTCGGAGAGCGCGAGCCGCCAGAAACGGCCGGCTTCGGTGTCGACGGGCGCGGCGTGCTCCACTGCGACCCCCGTGCGCGCGTGCCGGTCGATGCCGTAGCTGCGCGCGAAGGACTGGACGTACTCGCGCATCTGATGCCACTTCGGGTACATCGGGTAGTCCTCCGGCATGGGATATCCGATGAAGCCGCCGTAGTCGCGGCTCGAGATGAAGTTGCAGCTGAGGTACATGGGCGACCCGGGCTGCTCGATGTTCCAGATGCCTCCGAGCTCGTCGTGGCGCTCGAAGATCTCGAACGGAACGTCGCGCTTCAGCATCGCGCGGGCCACGAGGAGGCCGGCGGGGCCGCCTCCCACGATCGCGTAGCTGCCGGGCAGGGTCTGGGCGCCTGCGGTATCGGACATGGGGATGCTCCTTCGTACGGGTGTTCTCGTACGAGTGTGGGGCAGGATCAGCCGCGCGTGTTGCCCGTGCGCGACATCGGGTTGTGCAGCGAGCGCGCAGTCACCGGAAGATCGAAATCGATCAGAATCTCAGGTTTCCTATAGGATATTGATCGGGGAATCCGGACATACCGGTATTCCCCTCTTCTGTTTTTCGAGGAGGTTCGATGCCGAGCACCCATACGCACCACACCGACATCGAAGATCGTCGGGCTCGCTGAGGTGTCAGGGATCCGGGTCGCGGGCGAGTTGCTCGTCCAAACTTCGACGACCCTCTCGAATGCCGGTTCGGCGTTCTCGGCCGCAGGATCGGTCTCCGTGGCCGCCGACTCCGGCGCGAGCGACGTGGATGCCGCTCTGACCGGGTTTCAGGCGGCTCTGGCACTGGCGGCGGACGCCACCGGCCAGGGTGCCGAGTCGACCAGACAGATGGCCCAGCAAGCCCGAGCCGATTTCATCGCTCTCGACGGTCGGCTCGCGGCGAAGACCTCGGAGCTGGGAGGGCGAGGATGAACTCGGGGGCCGTTGTCTTGCAGGGCGAGATCGCTTCCGTCTTCGCTGCTGCTCGGAACCTCACGGATCTCGACGGCATGAACCGGGGCATGCAGTGGTTACACTCCGGAGTCTCGCAACTTCAGGCCGCCGGAGATGCACAGGCGCTCCGAGCCCTGATCAGGGCATGTCGGCCGATCGAGGCGCGCGCCCAGCAGATCACCGTGATTCGCATGCAGGCTGCCGACGCGCTGCGGAGCTACGGTGGCCAGGTGGCCGCGATGCAGGACCAGGCGAGATGGCTGCGCGGCAGCCTCGCGGAGGCCCGCGACCGGCGCATCGCGATCTCAGGGGTGCTCGAGAACCTGCCGCCCTTCGACGACTCCGATGCCGAGCGAGCCCGCATGCTGAACGCGCAGTTGGAGAATCTCGACGGCGACATTCTGCGGCTCGAACGGCAACTCTCCGACCTCGACATGGACCGGCGCATGGCGGATCAACGGTGCCTGTCGGCAGTGGAAGCGTGTACCTCGGCGCTGCACGGAATCGCGAACGCGGTGTCCGCTGGTGCCGGAAGCACGGCACCTTCCGGCGGATCGGACGGTAACTACGACACCACCACGCGGGACCGAGCGTACAAGATCGCGGCAACCCTGCCGCTGAGCGACCCGGCCCTGTTCGAGAGGTTGATCGCCGCGCTGGAGCGGATCGAACAGGGTAACGCGGAAGACATCAACGAGGTCGTCGTCTCTCTGAACGACGCGGATCTGCGCCTGCTCGTCGCCGTAGGTCTCGCTACCGATCCCCGAGCGTATTGGAAGATGCTGAGCGGGCTGAGCAGCGAGAACATGAGCCGCTTGCGAGACGTGGCGCCGGAATGGATCCAGCCCGATCCCGGGCATCGGCGCAAGTTCTGGCAGCGTCTCGATGGCAGGTACGGCGGCGCGGGAGACATCGAGTGGCGCACACCGCCGGGAGGACTAGAGGACGATCAGGGCTGGTCCACGATCCATCAAGGCAGATATGCGGATTGCTGGCTGCTCGCTGCCCTCGCCGTCACCGTGCGCGCGGACCCAGGATGGGTGAGCCGGAATGTCTTGGACAACGGCAACGGTACGGTGACGGTCTACCTGCGAGATCTGCGCCCGGGCGCACGGGTGCCAGTGACTGTAACTGACGAGCTTCCCTTTGGGGACAAAGGCCTCAACTACGGGGCGCTCGGACCGAACTGGTCAGGGTATGTGGAGAAGGCTGCCGCAGAGTTCTACAACGATGACAACGACGGGTACCCTCTCGGCGGGTACGCCGCGATCGAATGGGATCAGGCTTCCCAAGGCATCGCCATGCTCAGCGGGAAAGAAGCAGTGCCCTTCTCCAGCAGCGACTTCGACGCAGTTCTGGAAGCATGGGAGCGAGGCGACCAAGTAATGATTTCTACTCCTGAAGGAAACTCGCGCCCAAACGGCGCCCCGAGCGGGTATGTTCCCGGGCACGTGTTTGTCCTCGAGCAGATCGATGACGACGGGAGTATGGTCCTGGGTAACCCCCATGATCTCGCGAGTCTCAGCAAGAACATGACACTATCGCCCGAACAGTTCACAGCGTTCACGATCGGTGGCTGGACGGTGCAGAGATGAAAAAGCAATGGTCGAAGAAGAGGAAGACGCTTGTCGCAATCGCACTGCTCCTGATGGCGTTGGTCGCGATCGGGGTGAGTGCGGTCGTATACAACGGGAAACGAGCGGGGATCGAAGTGCCTGAAGGCCGGACCGAGTACATCGCAAGAGTTGGGATACCCGATGTCACTCCGGGGCTGCCCATGCGTGCCCATGAGAATCTGGAAGCGACGAATACCGGGTTCGTCAATGACCAGGACGGACGTCGAGGTGCCCAGATCATCTTCTACAAGACGGTATTCCCTCCGAGCATCGATCGATCCGGATTCGGTCAGACGGGCAATGCGATTTCCGCAGATCAGAGTGCCCCTTTCGATGTGTTCATCGGCGACACCTTCGAGTACGACGGTTACACCTTCAAACTGACCACGATCGATGCACGGGACGATCACGACTCCTACGCGGGCTTCGTCATCCTGGAACTGCCGCCGGACGTCACCGTCTTCCCCTCCGGCGACCCTGCGAACTGGTAGTTCCGGCCTGCCGGGCAAAGGGATCCGACGGGTCGCCTAGGGCAGTTCGATCGTGCCCCGGTAGACGAGCTCGGCGGGCCCGCTCAGCGACACGTGCTCACCCTCCTCGGTCGGGAACATGCGAACGGCGAGGCGCCCGCCCGGCACCTCGACGCTCCAGCTGTCGGGCATCTCAGCGCCGCCCCAGTGTCGGAATGCCAGCGCCGCCGCGGCGACGCCGGTGCCGCATGAGAGCGTCTCGCCCGATCCCCGCTCGTGCACGCGCATGCGGATGCGCGCGACGCCGTTCTTCACGAGCGGCTCCTCGGGCACGACGAATTCGACGTTCGCGCCGTTCGGGGGCTCGGGGTCGAGCGCCGGCGCCCGACCGAGCTCGAGCCCGTCGAGAGTCTCGTCGTCGGCGAGCGCGGCCACGATGTGCGGATTGCCGAGGTCGATGCCGAGGCCGGGACGCGGGACGTGGAGGCCCTGGGCGAGCACGAGGCGCTCCTCCGCGAGCCGCCAGCGGCCCAGGTCGACCGTGTAGCCCGAGACGCCCGCGAGCACGTCTTTGACGCCCGCGCGGGTGCCGATGGGCAGGGTGTCCCGGCGCTCGGGGGCGACGAGGCCCTCGGAGATCAGGTAGTGCGCGTAGACGCGGATCCCGTTGCCGCACATCTCCGCCGGGGTGCCGTCGGCGTTCCAGTAGTCCATGAACCATTCGGCCTCGGGCTCTTCGGCGAGGACCGCCTCGCCCTCGGGGATCGCGCGCGAGCGCACGGCGCGGATCACGCCATCGGCGCCCACCCCGAAGTGCCGGTCGCAGATCCAGGCGATCTGCGCGGGGCTCAACGTCGTCTCGCCCTCCGGGTCGGTGAACAGCACGAAGTCGTTGCCCGTGCCGTGGCCCTTCGTGAACTCCAGCATCGTCATTGCTGCTCGCCGTTCTGCAGATCGATCAAGTAGTTCCGTATGCTCTCGACGAGCGCCGGCGGCAGCGTGAAGCCGCCGGAGGTCATGTTGATGAGCACGCCGTGGCCCGGTGCGACGCCGAGCGCCACGTTCTGCCCGGTGACCGTGAGCGCGTACGACGCGTGCTCGTTCGTGCGGTTCAGACCCTCTTCCGAGACGGCGACGACCACGTGAGGGGCGTCATCGCTCGAGAAGAGCACGGGCCGAATGCCGTCGGGACTCTCGGGATCGGTGACCGACGGCATCACGACCGTCGTGCCCAGAAAGCAGTTGACGACCTCGCCGAGTTCGGCGCGCCCGCTCTGGAGCTCGCCGATCACGCGCTCGAGTTCGCTGATTTGCTGCACAGTTCATTATCCCTCCTCTTCCTCCCCCTCATCTCCGCGCGCCCGCCCCCGCCCCGCCCGTCCTCGCTC
>CALMSE010000246.1 GCA_937872275.1 uncultured Leucobacter sp.
CGTCCTCGCCGAGGGTCTCCTCGAAGAAGCCGTAGTCGGTGGGGTAGACGAAGCCCGTGTAGAGCACGCGGTCGAGATACACCCGGCCGGTCTCGTGGTCGACCTCGTACTTGTTGCGGCTGCCCTTGGGGATCTCGATCACGGCGTCGAATGCGGCGGTCACGCGTGCTCCTTCTCGTGGTGTGCGGGTTTCCGTGTTCAAGGATAGTGCCCGCGCGACACTCGTGAGGCTGCATCCGAATGCCGAGACCGCATCCGAATCCCGTGCCCGGGATGCGATCTCGGCATTCGGATGCAGCCTCGGCGCAGAGACAGGGGGAGGGGAGGTGGGGCGGGCGGGGGCCGGATACCGCGTCAGAGTATCCCGTACCTCTCGGCGTGCAGCACCGCCTGGTCCCTCGAGCGCACGCCGAGCCGCTGTTAGAGCTGACGCAGGTGCGTCTTCAGCGTGTTGTTCGAGATGTGCAGCTCGGCCGCGATGGAGGCGGCGGATCGCCCCTGCGCGAGCATGCGCAGGATGCGCGTCTGCTGCGGGGTGAGCGCCTCGAGCGTGTGACGCACGAGCACGGGACGGCCGAGGATCGCCCTGAGCAGCTCCGGGGTGAGCCCGCCGGGCAGGCTCTCGGGATCGTCGGGGTCGAGCGTCTCGAGCCAGGCGCGGTACTCCAGGGTCTCCGCGGCGAGCAGCGCCAGCCACTCCTCGGCCATCGCCGATTGCTGGGTGGCACGGGCGAAGCAGTCGAGCGCGAGCGCGCGCTCCCCCTCGCGCAGCAGGGCGGTGCCCCGCAGCACGAGGGAGACCGGGGCGTAGCGGCGCAGGTGGACGTTCTGGATCCGCAGTTCGCCGAGCGGCCCCTCGGGCATCGTCTCGGCGAGCACGGACTGGTGCCGCCCGACCGCGAGATCCAGCCGCAGCTGGAACAGATTGTGGATGAGGAAGTCGGCGCCGTCGCTGAGGCTCTCGTACGAGGCGGTCTGCAGGCCGAGCTCGCGCCGGGCGGCCGCGAACTCGCCCTGCGCCGCGAGATGGATCGCGTAGGCGAGCCGGGACAGCCGGTCGAACCGCCGGTTGAATTGCGCCCAGAGCCCCTCGAGCTTGATGCGGCTGTAGTGGTGCAGCCCTCGCTCGATGTCCTTCGTGACGTAGCTCGAGAGCATCATGATGTAGTGGTAGAAGGAGCGGTACACGGTGTCCCTGCCGTGCCGCTCGGCCAGCTCGCGCGCCGCCTCCAGCGCCGCCGGATCCGCCCCCGGATCGCCCGCGACGAGGAAGAGCTCGGCGAGGTGGGTCGGGGCGCGCGATGCCCCCGCGCCGCCCTGTTCGGCGATCCGCGCCTGGGCGAGCCGCAGCACCTCGGGGTAGGCGCGGTGCTCGCCGAAGAACACGATGACGAGCGCCATCAGGCCGACGGCCTCGGTGAACAGCTCCGGGCTCGCGGCGGTCGCGCGCCGGCTCTCCACCGCGGTGCGCAGCGACGAGAACCCCGGCACGAAGTCGACGGCGCAGACCTCGGTGATGCACATGGTGAGCATCGCGTCGGCGTGCAGCCGTTCGGAGAGGGTGCCGGTCTCGAGCGCGGCCGCGAGCCGGCGGTCGCAGACGCTGCGATAGCGGATCGCGTCGAAGTAGTCGACCGACGCCAGCGCGAGGTGCTGCCCCGCGATCTCCAGCAGCAGTTCCTCCTCGCTGCAGAGCCGCGCCGACTCGATGGATTCGCGCGCGGCGCAGTAGGCCTCGTAGTCGGTCCTGGAATTGCGCTCGGGGGTGTGCCTGCGGGCGTAGATCGCGAGCGCGGTGGCGAGCGACTGCTCGTGGCCCTCCCCCTCGGACTCGGCGGGCTGCCGGGGGGTGATCGTCGGTGCGAGGGAGAACAGCGAGAACTGCTGGCCCTCCGTGCGGGAGGCCACCAGGCCCTGGCCGGTCGTGGCCGCAGCTCCGGCGGTGGATCTGCGGACCGCGGCGCGGTAGATCCCGAGGTCGAGCGCATGCAGTTGACGCGAGAAGATCAGGTAGCGGTCGATGTCGCCGGGCAGCAGCGCCTCGACGAGTTCCCCGACCTCCGGGGCCGCGCCCGGGTCCGGGGCCTGCTCGGCGAGGTGCAGCAATCGGTCGATCGGGGGCTGCCCGTCGGAGGTGCCCTGATCGACGGCCTGAGCGAGCGCGATGATCCCGACCTCGTCGAGCATCCGAGGGGTCGGGTGTTTGCGCAGCAGGGGCAGCGTCTGGGCGATGATCCGCCCGTCGGGGCTGACGGTCGAGAGATAGTCGGGCGAGACCGCGGCGATGCGCGCGGCGATCAGCTCGAGCAGCCGAGCACGCAGCTGGACCATGTCGCGCCTCGCCTCGAGGTGCAGGCGCAGCGCCTCGAGGTCTGAGGCGGCGATCGACGCCCGGGCGGCCGGCTCCTCGCCCGTCCAGGCCCGAAGCACCGCCTCGGCGTCGACCGGGCGCGGAGCGGTCGACGCGGGATCGCCCGGCGGGACGAGGCCGATCCGGCTCACGCGGAGCCTCAGGATCCCCGGATCGTCGAGCAGCCCGTAGTCCGCGACGATCAGGATTCCGGCGGCGAGCTCGGCGGGAAGCCGGCCGCGCCGCAGCACGGTGCCGTCGGCCTCGGCGAGCGCGAAGCAGGGGGCGAGGCCCGAGGCGCCCGAGGTGCCCGTGGCACCCGGCGTCGGCGAAACAGCGAGCAGTCGACCGTCCCGAACGTGCATCATCGCCCCCAGCTGCGCCCCGCCGCTCTCGCTCACGCATGCGTGAGTTCGCAAGGGCGCACTCTCCCCGATTGAAGCCTTGCGTGCCATTCATAGCATGCGTAACGGAGACCCTCAGTCTTCAGCGCGAAGACATCACCCGTGATTCACCCCGTATCGAATGCTGTCTCACCCGCTGATCACCCGCGATTCCGAGATCCCTCACCCTCTGATCACCCCGCCCGGTGCGATGGGCGGGGTCGGCGCTGGCCGAGAGTGGAAGGCATCGCGCCCTCGAGGGGCCGAGAGCGGGCGCTGGACGGGCGACCTCGACGCAGCGCATGCGCCGAGGCTTCCCACCGGCGCCGGCAGAACCACGGTATGCAGGGGAGTCGTCGAATGAAGGCCAAGGGTGGTAGAAGTGCGCTGCATCGGGCGGCGCCCGAACGATTGCGGGCGGTGCCGGTGCTGAGCGTCGTGCTCGCGCTCGTCGCGATGATGCTCGCGCCGGCCACGGCGGCGAACGCGGCGCCGGGCGATCTGGCCCACGGCGTCGTGCGCGTGGACGCGAACAAGAACGGCGCGATCGACGCGTCCGACCCCGCAGGCGAGGCCGACACGGGCCTGGCCGGCGTGACCGTCGAGCTGCTCGCGGCCGACGGGATCACCGTCGTGGCGAGCACGACGACCGCGGGCGACGGCTCGTGGACCATCGCGGAGGCGGACGTCGACCCCCAGCCCGTGGCCTACCCCGCCACCGTGCGCATCGACACCTCGACCGCGAACGGCAATGTGTACGCGAGTTACCCCGCCGCGACCCCCGGGGTGAACGACTTCGCACGCGCGGGCGTTCCGAGCCAGGCCACGGCCGTCGTCACCTCCGCCGACACCGAGCTGAACGCGCTCGTGTACCCGAGCTGGGCCGTCGACCTCGCGCTCGCGGGCGACCCCGAAGGGCTGGGCGGCCTCGCGATCCGCACCGGCAGCGGGCCCTTCGACGCGAACGACTCAGAGCCGGGCAACGACTCGGGCATGGCGAACGACCGGGTGCGTTCGGCCGACATCGTCTCCTTCAACTGGTCGCTGACCGTCGCCGCCGAGGACTCGCTGGCCGCGAACTTCTCGGATGCGGTGTTCGAGCAGACCATCGTTCTCGGAGAGGGCGCGGTCGCGAACTTCGCGAGCCGCCCGGCGATCTGCGATGCGGCGAAGAGCTCGATCGTGGCCCAGCCCTCGGGCGCCGTGATCCAGCCGGGGGCGACCCCGCCGGCCGGCACGACGAGCGTGACGCTCAGCTGCCACCTCGGGTCGATGGGCGAGGATCGCGCGGCGATCCTGCTGCCGACTCTCGTGCAGCCGCTCGCCAGCTCCGAGAACGGCTCGACCTTCACCACCACCTCGCGCGCCTACGGCGTCGATGCGGCCGGTGCGGCGACCGCGCAGCCCTCCACCGGAGTCGACAGCCCGCCCATCGAGATCACCGCGGCCCCGCGCTACGACGTGGAGAAGATCAACGGCGACGCGGGCGGCGGCTACTACGGCTATCAGAACATCGAGGGCGTGCAGACCTACGGCATGTACGCGTACTACACCGTGCAGATCTCGACCGACCGCAAGGTGGGCACCGAGTCCTTCCAGCAGCCGATCACGATGGAGGAGAGCCTCTGGGCCGTCCGCAGCGTCGCGGGTCCGAACGGCGAGGCAGTCGGAGACACGATCGACGACCTGCAGTGGTACATCACCCAGTGCATCCCGTCTCCGGCCCCGCGCGGCGGTCAGGTCCCCGACGGCCTCGTCTACGGCCGGGCCGGCTCGAACGCCGTGGCGACCGCGGCGAACAGCGTGCGCGACTCCGGCACCTGCTCCATCGCGCGCACGGGAGCCGCCGACACCGGCAACTACACGCTCTCGATGAACGGTATCGACGCCTCGGGGGCCAGCTACCCGACGCAGACCGTCGCCGGCGCCTCCCTCGCGGCGGGCCCCTACTACGTCGCCTCGTACCGCGTTCAGGTGTTCATCCCGCTCGCCGAGATCGACCGCACCCAGGGCGCCCCCGACGACGGCGTGGGCGAGTTCAGCATCTTCAACCGCGTGGGCGATTTCGACCCCGTCGGTCTCTCGGACACGTCGAACTTCGGCTCGGGCACCGAGCCCGGCTACTGCGAGGCCGGGCCGACGAGCGATCAATCCGCCAACTGCGCCGAGATGGAGGACGGTCGGCGATCCAACAACGTCGTCGGCCCGCACACGAAGCGGATCGCGCCCGGGAGCTGGACCAAGTACTTCGTCGACGCCCTCAGCGGGTGGGGCGGCGGCTACACGTGGATCAACGGTACGGGCAACCACGACGGAACCGCGCTGGTGCAGCCGGGACAGACCTTCTCGAGCATGCAGGTGCTGCATAACACCGCCTCGAACTGGCCGGATGCGCAGCTCTGCGACGTCTTCGACAACACGGTGCTCAAGCTCGCCCCGCTCGCTCAGGACACCTCGGGGAGCAACGCGTACCCCGCCGATCTCTACTCGGCGATGATCAAGACGCGCGTGGACGGATCCGCCTTCCTCACCCCGGCCGAGCAGCAGGCGCGCCAGGGCGACTGGGCGATCCGATACGGCCATGTCGACCTCGGCGGCGACGACCCCAACACGGGCGTCTTCGACCTCGCCACCGATCGCTACGAGGGCGACTGGTCGGCCCAGCGCCAGGCCACGAACGGTGCGAACACCGTCTGCGGCTCGCCCGACATCACCTGGTACGACGACCCCAACGACGTCCCGGGCGGCGTCGACGCCGTCAACGCCGTGTGGGCGCAGACCGCGCCGGGCTACACGATGCAGGCGGGCGAGAGCGAGCGCTGGTTCCTCTCCTTCGAGCAGCGCGACAGCTACCAGGGCGGCCCGCACGCCGGCGAGCCGATCCCGGCGGCCACGGTCGCGGTGAACTACGGCGCCGTGAGGACCTCGAGCTGGAACAGCAACTGGTCGAACGCCGGATACATCCCGGGGGCCGGCAACACGACCGGCACCCACCAGGTCGGCGAGAACGGTTCGGGACAGGGCGATCGCTGGACGGTCGCGCGTGCCCAGCTGCGCCTGCAGAAGCGCACCATCGCGGGCGAGGTCGACGGGGTCGCCGCGACCGGCGTCGCCGACTACGGCGTGACCGGCTCCGCCGTGGCGGGCCGGCCCGTGATCTGGGAGATCACCTCGACGCTCACCGCGCTCGCCGACCCCGCCGCACCCGTGAACGACGTGAGGGTCACCGACGTGCTGCCCCGCTACGTGATCTTCGACGAGGCCGCGACCAATGCGCTGAACCCGGGCGTTCCCGCACCCACGGCGACCGTGAACCCCGACGGCACGACGACACTCGTCTGGAACCTCGGCACGCGCGTGCCGAACCAGGATCTGCCGGTGCTGAGGATCGCCACGACCACCGACGCGCTGGCGCCCAACAACACCGTGGCGATCAACGAGGCGAGGATCACGGCGGCGGGCATCGTGCCGGTGTCGGCGCATCGCGACGACCACACGATCCGCCTCGAGCAGACCGGCGAGCTGCAGCTCAAGAAGAGCGTCGACAAGACGCTCGACCTGCAGGACGACGAGCAGGTGTACACGCTGCAGCTCAAGAACTTCAGCGAGACGCTGGGGATCCAGCACCCCACGGTCATCGACGTGCTGCCCTACAACGGCGACGCGACGAACGCCGCGGGCGTGAACCGCTCGCCGGCCTCGGCGTTCAGCGGTCAGAACACCCTGAAGGAGCCGCCGCAGGCCTTCGAATTCGACGGCACCACCCCGCTCGCGGGCACCTTCTTCTACACCACGGTCGTCGCGGCGAGCGTGCCGCAGAACCTGAACCAGGACACCGACCCCTCGATCTGGTCGACGACGTTCACGCCGAACGCCACCGCGATCAAGTTCGTCGCGGCCGGCAATCTGTCGACGTCGAGCGACCCCTCGAAGTCCGGTCTGACCATCAGCTTCACCACGGACCAGACGGGCAACGAGGCGGGCGACTTCTACTCGAACCGCTTCACCGCGTTCAGCGACACCCTGAAGAACGGCAGCAACTACCAGCTGCTCAGCTCGAACCTGGTGTCGGTGCGCGTGCTCGGCTTCAGCGTGGGCGACTTCATCTGGCTCGATCTCGACGGCGACGGCAGATACACCGCCGGCACCGATCGTCCGGCTCCCGCCGGAGTGAAGGTGCGGGTGCTGTTCCCGCACGGGGACGGCGACGCCCCCCACTACGTGGAGACGGAGACCGACGCCGACGGGCGCTGGGTCGTGAACAACCTGCCCGCGGGCAGCTACCGGGTGGCGATTCCGGGCGCGATGTTCGCCGAGGGCGGCCCGCTCGAGGGCTACATCGCCGCGCCGAATGCGGTGACCGACCCGAACACCGACCAGAACGAGGGGGTCGATCACCACGCGATCCCATCGGACGAGCCGAACGCGGACTACCTGGGCGGCGTCGTCTCCGCCGGACGCGTCGAGTTGAGCGCCGACACGGACGCCGATCCGATCGCCGGTCAGGAACCGCTCGGCGACAACGTGGCGGGGCTGACGCTCGCGCCGCTCACGACCGACGACTTCACCAACCTGACGCTCGACCTGGCGCTCACGCCGCCGGCGAGGTTCACGGTGACGAAGGCCGTCGACGGCGACGCGGCGCAGTGGGCGAACGGTCCGTACACGATCCAGGTCTCCTGCAGCTACCGCGGCGCGGCGGCCCCGGGCTACCCGAGGACGCTGACCTTCCCGGGCGCCGGCGCGCAGACGCTCACCGCCCCGCTGGGTTCGAGCTGCACGGCGACCGAGACCGATTCGGGCGGAGCGACGAGTTTCACCGTGACGCCCGCCGACGGCCTCGTGCTGAGCCAGGAGCAGATGGAGGCCGGCTTCGTGGTGACCAACGTCTTCGACGTCGGATCGCTGGACATCCTCAAGGAGATCGAGGGCGTCGGAGCCGGGCTGCCCGAGGAGTACGCCTACGCCTTCGGCGTGGTCTGCACCTTCCGCGGTCAGACCGTGCTCGATACGACGGTGACCGTCACGGGTGCCGGAGGCGAGACGTCGTTCCGCTCGGATCCGGTCACCGGCATCCCGGTGGGCGCCTCGTGCGCGATCACCGAGACCGGCAACGGCGGAGCCGACTCGACGCCGCCGGCGGTGTCCATCACGATCGACGCCGACCCCGAGACCGTGCAGACGGCCGGCTTCGTCAACGAGTACTCGGCCGGCGAGGTGTCGCTGCTGAAGACGCTCGACGGCGACGCCGCCGGGGACGAGTTCCTCGCCGGGCTGCGCTACGAGGTCTGGGTGACCTGCGGGCTCGAGTCGGGCGAGGACCTGGCCCTCTTCTACGACGGGCCGGTGTGGCTGACCCCGGGGGAGAAGGTCGTGCTCGACGTCGACGGCGATCCGCTGCTGCTGCCGATCGGCGTGCACTGCTGGATCGACGAGGAGATCGCCGACCAGGGCGCCGACGGCATCGAGGTCAACCACGGCTCCTACGAGGATGCGGCCGTCATCGAGCCCGGATCACCGGACGAGACGCAGGAGCTGGCGCTCACGGTGGCCAACACCTTCGACCAGGCGTCGCTGACGGTGTCGAAGACGGTGGTGGGTCCCGATCCCGGTGGCCCGTACACCTTCGAGCTGGTGTGCACCTATCCGGTCGTCACCGGTGAGGGCTCGGGCGAGATCGCCCCGTACCCGCTGGATCCGGCCGACGCGAAGTTCAGTCTGAGGAGCGGCGAGTCCCGCACCGTCACGGTGCTCGCGGGGGTGTCGTGCGAGGCGATCGAGATCGACATCCCCGCCGGGGCCGCGGTCACGATCGTCGACAGCGACGACTCCACGGAGCGCGGCGCGGATGACGGCATCGTGGCGGAGCTCTCGGGCACCGAGAACACGGTCGCGTTCACCAACACCTTCCAGAACCCGCCCATCAGCGTCACGGGCGCCGGGTCGTTGCTCGCAGCCGGGTGGACGGCTCTCGGGCTGCTCGTCGTCGGCGCGGCGCTGCTGGTGGTCCGACGCGCCCGCCGCGGCGGGGGTGAGGCCTAGCGCCGCCCTACAGGCCGAGCGGGGGCGCCGGCGACCGGCGCCCCCGCCGCTGAACTCGTCGAGCATGGTTCGTGCTCTCGCACCGCGCGCATCTCCCCGTGTCGCGTGATCCTCGGCGAACCCGGGTGCTCCGCAGACTCCCCCCCTGCTGCGGAGCACCCCTTCCGGGTCTTCTCAGGGCTCCTCACCCGCTCGGGACCCCGCCTCCGCGCCGGAACGCCGCTCTCGCGGCGTTCGGCTCCGGCTGCTCGGAGGAGCCGCCCCGTCGCGGAGGAGGTTCGGAGCCCTCCTGGCAGGATCCGGAGAGATCGGACAGAATGGGAGGGTGGTCTCCGAGCGCGTCTTCCCCGAATAGCACCGGAGCGTGGGCTCTGTGATCCGGCTCCCACCGCTCGACCCGGCCGTCGCCGAGACCCGGGTCGCGGTGCGACGATCGCTCGGCGACGCGGTCCCGCGCGTCGACTCCGAGCCGTCTCCCGAGACCCCTTCCGAGTCGGTCGCGACCGGTCTCGAGAACCGCGCCCCGCTCGTGCTCATCGCGCTCTCCGGCGGGGCCGACTCCCTGGCGCTCGCCGCGGCCGCGGCGTTCGAGGCGCCGCG
>CALMSE010000247.1 GCA_937872275.1 uncultured Leucobacter sp.
GCGCGCCGCCAGATCCTGCCTGCTGATGCGATCGCTCACCGTGCCGCCTCCTCGCTGCTCGCCGTGCCCGAAGGTCTGCCTTCGATGTCCACGCCGCCGATGAACTCGCCGCCCTGCAGCCAGGGCCGCTCGCCGAGCGCGACGACGCGATCCACGAAGATGCCGGGTGTGACCACGGTCTCCGGATCGATCGCCCCGAGCTCCACCACCTCGTCGACCTGCACGATCGTGGTGGCCGCGGCGGTCGCCATGATCGGGCCGAAGTTCCGAGCGGTCTCGCGGAAGACGAGATTGCCCCAGCGATCGGCGCGCAGTGCGCTGATCAGGGCGAAGTCCGCCTTGAGGGGGTACTCCAGGAGGTAGGTCTTGCCGTCGATCTCTCGCGACTCCTTGCCCTCGGCCAGCGGAGTGCCGACCGCCGTGGGCGAGTAGAAGCCGCCGATGCCGGCGCCCGCGGCTCGGATGCGCTCGGCGAGGTTGCCCTGCGGCACGAGTTCGAGCTCGATCGCGCCCTCGCGGTAGAGGCCGTCGAAGACCCACGAGTCGCTCTGCCGCGGGAAGGAGCAGACGATTCGGCGCACCCGTCGCTTCGCCAGGAGGGCGGCGAGGCCGACGTCTCCGTTGCCCGCGTTGTTGTTGACGATGGTGAGATCGCCGGCGCCCTGCTCGATCAGCGCGTCGATGAGCTCGACGGGCTGGCCCGCCCGCCCGAATCCGCCGATCATCACCGTGGCGCCGTCGTGGATGCCCGCGACCGCCTTCTCGATGGACGGCACGCTCTTGTCGATCATGAGCTCCCCTCCGTTCGGCGATCCGCATCGCCATCATATTTTCGCTTTGCGAAAATAATTTCGTTGTTCGAAATCCACTGTACCGCACTCCGCCGCCGCGAAGAAGGGCGGGAAGCGCGGGAGGCGCCCCGAGAACGAAGGCGAACCGGGAAGTGGGGTAGATTCGGCCTGGTGACCGATCCCCGCACGACCCGCCGGCCCTGGGTGCTCCTCTTCGTCGCGGTGGCGCTCGTCGCCGCGAACATGCGGATGACGATCACGGGCGTCGGTCCCCTGCTCGACCAGATCGCGACCGATCAGGGCGTCACCCCGGCCGCACTCGGATTCCTCGGCTCCCTCCCGCTCCTCGCCTGGGCGGCCTTCTCCCCGCTCGCGCACGGCCTGAGCGCGCGCATCGGCCTGACGAACGCCGTCACGGTGTCGCTCGCCGTGCTGACGGCGGGCACCGTGTGGCGATCGTTCCCGGGAGGACCCGCCAACCTCTGGGTGGGCACCGCGATCATCGGAGCGGGCCTCGCGTTCGCCAATGTGCTCATGCCGGCGATCATCAAACGGGATTTCCCCCAGCGCCTGGCCCTCGTGATGGGCGCCTACACCGCGCTGCTCGGAGGCATGGGAGCGGTGACCGCGGGGCTCGTCGTCCCCGTGTCGCAGATTCCCGCGGGCGACGACGTGCTCGGCTGGCGCGGCGCGCTCCTGCTCACCGGCGCGGCGCTGCCCGTCGCGATCGCGGTGTGGGTCTGGGCGTACCGGAAGCGGCGCGGCGTCTCGGGGTCCGCGGTGCCCGGCGCAACGGGACCCGCCGATGCGGCGACGGCGACGGCGACGACCCGCAGCAGTGCCGGCCGCCGGATCTGGCGCGATCCGATCGCCTGGCTGGTCTCCGTCTACATGGGCGCGCAGTCGGTGACCTTCTACGTCGTGTCGACCTGGTTCGCGCCCTACGAGACCGCGCTGGGGCAGTCCCCCGTCGTCGCCGGCGTCGAGCTGATGATCTACCAGATCTTCGGGATCGCGGGCTCCATGCTCGTGCCGGTCTTCGCCCGGGGCCGCCTCACTCGCTGGTTGCCGGCACTGCTGCCGGCGATCGGCCTCGTGGCGTGGATCGGCATGGCGCTGCTCCCCGCGGCGATGCCCGCCTGGATCGTCATCGGCGGGATCAGCGCGGGAGCCCTGCTCACGATGTCGCTGATGCTGATGGCGCAGCGCGCCCGCACCCAGGATCACGCCTCGGCGCTCTCGGGCATGGCGCAGTCGCTCGGCTACACGATCGCCGCCATCGGCCCCATCAGCTTCGGCTGGCTGCACGAGCTCACCGGGGGCTGGGTGCTGCCCTTCGCGGTGGTCTGGGTCGCCGCCGGAGTGGTGATCCTCGTCGGCCTCCCGCTCGGGCGCCCCCGCTACGTGCTCGAGCCGCGCAGCTGAGCCAGACCGCGGCCCGGGGGCGGGCCGCCCCGCCCCTCCGCACCGAAATGGCATCCAAGTGCCGAAAGCCCATACAGATCACGTGATCTGAATGCGGTCTCGGCACTCGGATGCTGTTTCAGCGCGGGCCCCCGGCCGGCGAGAGCCAGGGCGCGAGCCTCCGCTGCCACTCGAAGACGGGCTCGAGCTGCGCGGCGACGCGGATCAGCGCGTCCTCGCCGAACGGCCCGCCGACGAGCTGCGCGCCCACCGGCAGCCCCCGCTCGTCGGTGTGCACCGGCAGCGAGATCGCGGGGAGCCCCGAGATGTTCACCCAGGAGGTGAAGGTGACCTGCCGCATCTCGGTGAACCGCGGGCCCGTGGGATCCTCGTTCGCCTCGTCGTAGACGACTCCGACCTCGGGGGTGGCCACCGCCATCGTGGGGGTGAGCAGCAGATCGAAGTCGCGGCCGAACTGCGCGTTCACGCGGCGGGTCTCCAGCTGCAGCCGCTCCGCGAGCTGCGCGTACTGGCCGGCGTGGAAGCCCCGGGCCGCGTCGATGCGGTGGCGGATGTAGGGGTCGACCTTCTCGACGTCCTCGTACGGCGCCGCGAACATGCTCGCGTTGATCACCAGATCGACGAAGCCGGCGCGCGCCTCGGGGGTGAAGAGGAAGGGCGAGACCGGCTCGACCGCGTGGCCGAGGGCCTCCAGGGCGCGCGCCGCGGCGAGCGCGGCCTCGACGTTCGCGCCGTCGACGTCGAGCCCGGTGGGGCTCTCGGTGAGCAGTCCGATGCGCAGCCGCCCGGGATCTGCGCCGACCTCCTCGGCGAAGGGGCGAACAGGGGCGGGGGCGGAGTACCAGGCGAGGGGGTCGAAGGGTGAGAGCACGTCGAGGGCGGCGGCGGTGTCGGCCACCGTCCGCGTGATGACGCCCGAGGTGATGGAGTGCTCCCAGCCCCGCACCTCGGCCGGGACCCGGCCGCGGCTGGGCTTCAGACCCACGAGTCCGGTGATGCTCGCGGGGATGCGGATCGATCCGCCGCCGTCGGAGGCGTGAGCGATGGGCGCGAGGCCGCCGGCCACGGCCGCGCTGGCGCCGCCGCTCGAGCCGCCGGAGGTGTGGCCGAGGCCCCAGGGGTTGCGCGTCTTGCCGTGCCGCGCGTTCTCCGCCGAGGTGAGCGGTCCGAACTCGGGGCTGTTGGAACGGCCGAGCAGCACGAAGCCCGCCTCCTCGAGCAGGCGCACGTCGATGTCGGTCTCGGTGCGCGGCACGTCGGAGACCGAGAGCGACGACATCGTGTTCGGCTGGCCGGCGACGTTGGCGAGGTCCTTGATCGGGATCGGGACCCCCTCGAAGGGCCGCGCCTCGCCGGCGCGCACGCGCGCCTCCGACTCGCGCGCGCGGCGCAGCGTGTCGTCGCGGTCGAGCCAGATGATCGCGTTCAACTCCTCGCCGCGACCCTCGATGCGGTCGAGGTACATC
The DNA here is from genome assembly GCA_937872275.1 of uncultured Leucobacter sp. GTDB lineage: Bacteria > Actinomycetota > Actinomycetes > Actinomycetales > Microbacteriaceae > Leucobacter. The sequence continues at coordinate 3,683 of CALMSE010000247.1, forward strand.
TCGGCGACCTCGACGGGGCCGACCTCGCCGTTGCGGATCGCCGCGGCGATGTCGAGCGCCGAGCTCTCGGGGGTGATCGTCATGACTCGTCCTCTCCGTCGAGACAACACCCTACCGCGCCGGCTCGCGGGGCGCCCGCCTCTTCCCCGCCGCATCCGTTCGCCGCGCGATGGGGCGCGAACGGGGCTCCGGACGGGTCGCGGACCCCGTGCGCGTCCCCGGTGCGGCGAGGAGGAGGGCTGATCGTCGGCGCCGGCGCGATGGCGGCGGTCTGCACGGACTCAGCCCTCCGAGGGGAAGGCGAGGCGGCCGAGCAGCGCCGTCAGCATCTCGCGTTCGGCACGGTCGAGCACGGTGAACGGGGCCTCCTCGGCGGCGCGCACCGCCTCGCGCGCCCGGGCGCACACCCGGCGGCCCTCCTCGGTGGGCACGAGCACCTTCGAGCGGCGGTCGCGCTCGTCGGTCCGCCGCTCGACCAGGCCACGCCCCTCGAGATCGTCGATCAGCGCCACCACCTGGCTCGGGTCGAGACGCAGGAAGTCGGCGAGCTCGCGCTGCGTGGGGCGGAGGTCGTCGCAGGCGAGCGCCAGCACCGGGTAGGAGCGCACCTTGAGCCCGAGGGGGCGGAGCACGGCGTTGCCCGCCGACAGCGAGAGCGCGTTCGACCTCGCCAGCAGGAAGCTGAGGTCGTTCGCGACGGAGCTCGCCCGCCACGCGGCTCCCGCATCCCCGTTCCCGGTCATGCGGCAAGCCTAGCAAAGAGTGAGATTTCAAATAGTTGACTTTTTCAATGAAATGAGGCTTACTGGTGTCACACCACGAATCGGCCACGGGGCCGCATCACGAGAGGGAGCCGCCATGTCGCTCACCGGCAAAGTCGCCATCGTCACCGGATCGGGCCGCGGCCTGGGCCTCGCCTACGCGCAGGAGCTCGCCCGCCAGGGCGCCTCGGTCGTCGTGAACGACGTCGACCGGGCGGCCGCCGAAGAGGCCGTCGCGAGCATCACCTCCGCGGGCGGCGTCGCGAGCGCCGTCGTCGGCCCCGTGGGCCCGACCGAGACCGCGAAGCAGCTCGTCGCGCACGCCGTCGAGACTTACGGCCGCCTCGACATCCTCGTCACCAACGCGGGCGTGCTGCGCGACACCGTGCTCTGGAAGATGAGCGACGACGACTTCGACCTCGTCATCAACGTCCACCTGCGCGGCACGTTCACCTGCGTGCGCGAGGCCGCGACCTACATGCGCGAGAACGAGATCGCCGGGCGCATCATCTGCATCGGCTCCCCCACCGGCCAGCGCGGCACCTTCGGCCAGACCAACTACGCCGCCGCGAAGGCCGGCATCGTCGGCATGGTGCGCACCTGGGCGCAGGAGCTGAAGAAGGCCGGGATCACCGCGAACGCCGTGATCCCCGTCGCCGCGACCGCGATGACCGCGACCGTGCCCTACTTCCACGCCGCCGTCGAGGCCGACACCAACGGCGAGCCCATGCCCGAGTTCTTCCGCAAGGAGATCGGCTTCGGCAGCTCGGCCGACGTCGCGCCGCTCATCGCCTACCTCGCCTCGGACGCCGCGGCCGGCGTCACCGGTCAGACCATCGGCGTGGGCGGCGACCGTCTGCAGCTGTGGTCGCACCCCGAGCCCGTCGTCACCGCCTATCACGACGGCGGCTGGGGCCCCGAGGCGCTCGAGGCGGAGTTCGCGGAGACCATCGGCTCTCGGCAGCAGTCGGTGGGCGAGAAGTTCCCGCCGCTGCCCGAGGAGCTGCAGCCCAAGGCCTGATCCGCCCCCGTTCCCAGCACCCGCCCGAAGGAGCACCGATGACCCGCTACGAACCCGCGATCGACCTCGACTCGATCACCGCGATCGACATGCACGTGCACATCGAGGGCGACGCGCACGGGCGCAACTCGCTGCCCGACGACCTCGCCGAGGCCGCGAGCGCCTACTTCAAGAACGGCGGCATCCGCCCCGAGCTCGACGCGGTCGCCGACTACTATCGCGAGCGCAACATGGCGGCCGTGGTGTTCACGGTCGACGCGACCACCAACCTCGGCCACGAGCCCATCTCGAGCGCCGCGATCGCCGAGGGGGCGGCGCACCACAACGACGTGCTGATCCCCTTCGCCTCGGTCGATCCGCTGCGCGGCGCGGCGGCGGTGGATCAGGCCCGGCGCCTCATCGAGGAGAACGGGGTGCGCGGCTTCAAGTTCCAGCCGACGGTGCAGGGCTTCGACCCCAGCGATCCCGCGTACTTCCCGCTCTACGCGCTGCTGGAGGAGGCCGGGGTCGTCTCGCTGTTCCACACGGGTCAGACGGGCATCGGCGCGGGGATGCCGGGCGGCCGCGGGCTGCGCCTGCGCTACTCGAACCCGATGCTGCTCGACGAGGTCGCGGCCGAGTTCCCGGAGCTGCAGATCGTGATGGCGCACCCCTCCGTGCCGTGGCAGGAGGAGGCGCTCTCGGTCGCCACCCACAAGCTCAACACCTGGATCGACCTCTCCGGCTGGAGCCCGAAGTACTTCCCGGCCGAGCTCGTGCGCTACGCGGGCACGATCCTGAAGGATCGCGTGCTCTTCGGCACCGATTTCCCGCTGCTCACGCCCGACCGCTGGCTGAGCGACATCGAGGAGACGAAGCTGAAGCCCGAGGCGCTGCCCGGGATCCTGAAGGGCAACGCGATCCGCCTGCTCGGACTGGAGGACTGACCATGACCGCGAAGCCCCTCCGCGATCCCGAGATCGCGGCCGAGGATCCCTTCGGCATCGACCCCTTCCGCTTCTGCGAGGGGCGGCTGAGCGGGCCGGCGCTGGCCGCGCTCGCGGAGCTCCAGCGCACCCTCGACGAGCGGGTGAAGCCCCTCATGAACGAGGCGTGGGACACGGCGACGATGCCCGACGGTGTCATCGGCGCGCTCGCGCCGCTCGGGCTCATGGACCCCGCGGGCGTGACGCGCGAAGAGGCGGACTCCTCGCTCTACAAGGGCCTGCGCACCTACGTGCTCGCCCGCACCGACGTCTCCGTCGCGACCGTCTACAACGCGCAGGCGGGGCTCTTCCGGGCGACCGTGCGCATGGGCGGGTCGCCCGAGCAGGCGGCCGAGCTCGATCCGCTGATCCGCGGCTTCGCACTGAAGGGGGTCTTCGCACTCACCGAGCCCGAGCACGGCAGCGACGTCGCGGGCGGTCTCGCCACCACGGCGACCCGCGTGGGCGAGGGCGACGACGCCGAGTGGGTCATCGACGGCCACAAGCGCTGGATCGGCGGCGCTTCGAGCGCCGACGTGCTCGCCGTGTTCGCCCGCGACACCGCCGACGGCGAGGTGAAGTGCTTCCTCGTGCCGCGCGACGCCGAGGGGGTCTCGATCGAGATCATCCAGGGCAAGGTGTCGCTGCGTCCGATGCAGAACGCCGACTTCACCCTCACGGGCGTACGCGTGCCCGAGAGCGCCCGTCTCGCCCGTGTGAACTCGTGGCGCGACGTCGCCGCGATCATGGGCACGCTCCGCGCCGATGTGGCGTGGATCGCGGCCGGCCTCCAGGCCGGCGCGCTCGAGGCCGCGATCCGCTACGTGCGCGAGCGCGAGCAGTTCGGCCGCAAGCTCGCGGGCTTCCAGCTGATCCAGGAGAAGCTCGCCCGCATGGCCGGCAACCTCGTCGCCTCGCTCGGCATGGTGACGCAGATCTCCGAACTGCAGGATCGCGGCGTGTTCAGCGACGCGAACTCCTCGCTCGCGAAGATGTGGGTGTCGCTGCGCGCCCGCGAGACCGCCGCGCTCGCCCGTGAGGTGGCCGGGGGCAACGGCATCGTGCTCGACACCGACGTCGCCCGCTTCTTCGCCGACGCCGAGGCCGTGTACTCGTACGAGGGCACGCACGAGATCACCTCGCTCATCGTCGGGCGGGCGCTCACCGGCGCCTCCGCCTTCGTCTAGCCCGATCCGCCCATCCCGCACCCCGATCCACCCGCGCCCCGAGCCTGCCGAGGGGTGCGGCCCACCACCTCGAAGGAGCACCACCATGACCCAGCAGTTCATCGCCGCCTACGCCGACGCCCCGACCCTCGCGGGCAAGGATCTCGGCTTCACCGAGTGGCTCGAGGTGACCCAGGATCGCGTGAACCTCTTCGCCGACGCCGTCGAGGACCACCAGTGGATCCACGTCGACGCCGAGCGCGCCACCGCCGAGAGCCCCTTCGGCGGCCCGATCGCCCACGGCTTCCTCACGCTGTCGCTCGCCACCTACTTCTGGACCGAGCTGTTCGAGCTCGAAGGCGTCACCACCAAGGTCAACTACGGCCTCGACAAGGTGCGCTTCGTGTCGCCCGTGAAGGTGGGCGCACGGGTGCGCATGGGCGCCGTGATCGCCGAGGTCGAGGAGGTCAAGGGCGGCTACCAGTTCACGGTCGACCAGACCTTCGAGATCGAGGGCGCCGAGCGACCCGCGCTCGTCGCGCGCGGCCTGTACCGCTTCTACGCGTAGGTCGATCCGCTCGCATCCCAGCCGCATCGTTCTCGAAGAGGAGACCCCATGCTCAACCGCGGACTCGGTTTCTGGCTCCGGCATCGCCGCATGAAGACCCCCGACCAGGTCGCGCTCATCCGCAACACCGGCGACGGAGGGGACGAGCGCCTGAGCTACCGGGAGCTGGCCGACCGCACGGACGCGCTGTCGGCGATCCTGTGGCACCGGGGCCTCCGCAAAGGCGACGCGGTCGGCTTCATCGGCGAGAACTGCCCCGAGTTCGTGATGACGATGTTCGGCGCGGCGCAGCTGGGCGCGGTGTTCGTGCCGATCAACACCCGGCTCGCACCGCCCGAGATCGAGCACGTGCTGCGCGACAGCGGGGTGCGGCTGCTGATCCACGGGCCCGAGTTCGCCGGGGCGGTCGCCGCCGCGACCGGAGCGCTCGAGATTCCGCACCTGATCGAGCTCGGCGCGGGCCGCGTCGGGGCGCCCGGCCTCGACGCGCTGCTCGACGCCGCCGAGCCGCACGGGCACGCGGAGGCGGCCGTCGCCCTCGACGACCCGGCGCTCATCATGTACACCTCGGGCACCACCGGCAAGCCGAAGGGGGCGGTGCTCAGCCACGGCAACCTCAGCTGGGTGTCGATCAACGCGATCATCGACTACGACATCGTCTCGAGCGACATCGCGCTGCTCATCTCGCCGCTGTTCCACGCGGCCGCGCTCGGCATGGGCATACTGCCGACCATCATGAAGGGCGGCACCACGGTGCTCGAGCAGGGCTTCGAGGCCGGGCGCGCACTCGAGCTGATCGAGCGCTACCGGGTGACGCAGCTGAGCGGCGTGCCGACGACCTACCAGCTGATGGCGGATCACCCGAACTGGGCGGGCACCGACATCTCGAGCCTCGCGAAGCTCACCTGCGGCGGCTCGGCGGTGCCGACGCGCGTGCTCGACGCCTACGAGGCGCGCGGGCTCTCGTTCTCGCAGGGCTACGGCATGACCGAGACCTCGCCCGGCCACACCTGCCTCTCGCCGTCGATGACCCGCGAGAAGCAGGGCAGCGTGGGTCTGCCGCACTTCTTCAGCGACGTGCGGATCTCCGACGGCGCCGGCGGCATCGCGCCGCGCGGCACCGTCGGCGAGATCGAGATGCAGGGCCCCAACGTGTTCCTCGGCTACCACGGTCTGCCCGACGCGACCGCCGCGGCGTTCACCCCGGACGGCTGGCTGCGCTCGGGCGACCTCGGCTACCTCGACGA
>CALMSE010000248.1 GCA_937872275.1 uncultured Leucobacter sp.
ATCCTCGCTCACGCGCAGGCTCGGATCGACAAGCAGGTCCGCGAGGGCGACTCCGGCGAGTTCTCGGACACGCCGCCGCAGGTCACCGGCGGTGATCTGGTCCAGTACCGCCTTGCTCCGTCCCTCACGAGCGGTGCGATGACGCCGGGCATCCTGAAGGACGTCTGGGTGGAGGACTGCCTGCCCGGATCGCAGACGTACGACTCGGCGTCGCTCACACCTGCGGTGGTGTCACCGGGCGCGACCCCCGTCGATGCGAAGCGGCCCGCCTGTGCGGCCGGGGAGACCTACATCCGGTGGGTGATCCCGAATCACGAGGTGAACACGGCGATCGAGCCGATCATCCTCTCGGTCGAGGTGTCGCCGACTGCCGCCGACGGCGTCTACGACAACACGGTGGTCGTGTGGGCGGAGGACGACGCGTCGACGCTCGCACAGCGCCGGGACAACGCGCAGATCCAGATCGCGAACATCGCGGGCATCAAGCTCGAGAAGGTCGCCCTCACCCCGGTGGTGCAGGTCAATCGCCCCGAGGCCGGCACGCGCGAGCTGAACAGGTGGGCCGTGCGCCTCACGAACACGCTGCCCGCGTCCGAGCAGTCGGGCGTCAGCAACCCGGACGTGATCGACGTGCTGCCGCGCCAAGGAGTGCAGGGAACCGCGTTCAACGGCGCTTTCACCTTCGACTCGGCCACGGTCGCCCAGGGCGGAGACCAGACCCGCATCCTCTACACGCGAGCGGCGAACGTCTCGGCGAACCCGCAGGATCCGTCGAACGGAACCGGAGGCGCGACGACCTGGTGCGACGCGCCGGCCGGCGGAAATCCGGTGTCGGGCGTGAACGGCTGCCCGGCCTCAGCGAGCGAGGTGACCGGGCTGCGCATCCAGCGGTCCGGCGCCTACCTCTCGGGCGATGTCATCGAGATCGAGCTCGCAATGGTGGGTGTCGACAACCGCGCCGGAGACGTCTACGTCAACCGCGCGATGGCGTCCGCCGAGGGGCTCGACAACACGGTGGGCCCGATCCGTCGGCCCGAGGTCGCGATCGAGTCCTCGATCGGCGATCACGTGTGGTGGGATCTCAACCGTAACGGTGTGCAGGATCAGTTCACGGGCGCCGACGAGCAGCCCGCGACCGGCATCCCGGTGCGCATCACCGGCACGGACGATCTCGGCAACACGGTCGACCTGAACACGACGACCGGTGAGGACGGGAAGTACCTCTTCGAGCAGCTCCGCTCCTCGAACGATGCCGGCTACACGATCACGTTCACGAGGCCGGACGGTTCGGAGTTCACGGTGAAGCACGCGGAGGGCGCCGATCCGGCGCTCGACTCGGACGCCGATCCCGAGACCGGGGAATCCGATCCGGTGGTGCTGGCCCCGAACAGCGCGGATCCGACGATCGACGCGGGCCTGCTGCCCTACGGCGGTCTGCAGATCGTGAAGCAGATCACCGGTGCGGGCGGCGACTTCGCGGCCGAGGACGTGCTCGAGTTCACGGTGGTGTGCGAGTTCGAGGGCGAGCCGGTGCTGCTGGTGGACCCATCGGATCCGGCCGCGGAGCCGGCCGCCGAGCTGACCCTCCCGGTCCCGGTGAACGGCGCGGCTCAGGTGCTCAGCGAGGCGATCGCGGGGATCCCGGCCTACGCGGACTGCGTGATCACCGAGACCGGCAGCGGCAGCGCCGACGAGGCCGCCGGCCCGGTCGAAGTGCAGATCTCGTGGGACGCCGCCGCGCAGCGCGCCGGGGTCGAGCGGGCTTCGCTCACGAACTTCTACTCAGCCGGAACGGTGGCCGTGAGCAAGCAGCTCACGGGCGACGCCGAGGCCGTGGAGTACGTGAAGAACCTGGCGTTCGAGGTGCAGGTCACCTGCCAGATCGAGGAGCCGGGCGAGGGCGACGAGACGATCCGCACCACCGTGTACTCGGGATCGGTGCTGATCAAGGGCGGCCAGACGAAGATGCTCGTCACCGACGAGGGCGATCCGCGGGCGCTGCCCCTGGGCACGCGCTGCTTCGGCGAGGAGGTGGACACGGGTGGAGCCGCGGTTGCGACCGTCGACTTCGACGCGTTCGAGAACGCGGCCGTCGTCACCGCGGGCAGCCCCGACGAGCTGCAGCAGCTGACCATCACCGCGATCAACACCTTCCGGTGCACCGAGGAGATCTGCGGCAGGCTCACCATCACGGGCGGCCAACTGACCGGCATCGCGATCGGCATCGTCGGCGCCGGAATCGCCCTCGCGGGCCTCGTGATGCTGGCGCTGAAGCGCCGCCGCCGGGAGCACTCGGTCACTCCATAGGTCGAGCCGAGCGGCGACAACCCGGGGTGCGCGACGGCTCGCCGCGCGCACCCCGGCCGCTCACCGGCGCCGGGTTCTCCAAATCCCCCTGAATACCCCGTGCCGGTGAGTACCGCAGCGGGTCCGACGTTTTCCCCCGTCGGGCCCGCTGCCTCTTTCCCCAGCTGGCTCTAGTCTCTGCGCCTGCTGGTGAGAGTATACGGCGGTGGTGAGTGTGACAGTCGGAGACGTTCTCCCACCGTCACACTCACCACCGCCGTATCCATTCACCTGGCGGTGACAGCGGCGCTCGGGCTCAGATCCCCAGGCCGGCGAGCGAGGCCTCGAGCGCGGGTCGCACCGCCTCCTCGGGGAAGTGACCCGCGATGTGCAGCACCGCGAGCCCGTGCACCATGCCCCAGAGGGCGACCTCCAGCGGCGCCATGGGCGATTCGGCCGTCGGTGCATCGTCTCCACCCGCGCCGATCTCAAGCCCCGCACCCGGGTCACCCGGATCGGTCGGAACCGCCGCCGGATCCGCATCCGCCGCATCCGCCGCCGCAGCCCGCGCGACCGCGTGCAGCAGCAGCTCGTTCTCCCGGATCAGAGGCCCCATCTGCTCGGAGGGGTCGCCCGGCGAGCAGATCTCGGGGTCGAAGATCACCGCGAAGGCTCCGGGGTGGGCGCTCGCCCAGCCGACGTAGGCGACGCCCATGTCGAGCAGGGCATCCCGCGGGTTCGCCGCGTGCTCGGCGGCCTCGCGCTGCACGGCGACGAAGCGGCTCATGGCCTCCACCCCGACGGCCTCGAGCATCGTCGTGCGATCCGCGAAGTGGTGGTAGGGGGCGTTGTGGCTGACTCCGGCCTGCTGCGCGACCTTGCGCAGACTGAGTCCGGCGGCGCTCTGCGTGTCGAGCATGTCGAGTGCGGCGGCGATGAGCTCGGCCCGCAGGTTGCCGTGGTGATAACTCCGATCGGAACTTGACATAGTCAAGATTCTAGCTAATCTTGACAGTGTCCAGTGATTTGGTCAGCGTCAAGATCATTGCAATGCAAAACAGGGAGCACCTCATGTCCACTCTCGTCATCGACGGCCACCCCGACCCGCAGTCGCTCACCGCCGAGCTCGCGCGCCGCTACGTCGCCGCGCACGGGGACGCCGAGCTGCTCGCGGTACGCGAGCTCGCGTTCGACCCGAATCTCGCGCGCGGCCACCGGGGAGCGCAGAAGCTGGAGCCCGACATCCTCGAAGCCTCGCGCAGGATCGCCGCGGCCCGCCACATCGTCATCGCGACGCCGGTGTGGTGGGGGTCGATCCCGGCGCTGCTCAAGGGCTTCTTCGACCGGGTACTGCTGCGCCGCTGGGCCTTCGAGTACCGGCGCGGCCTGCCGGTCGGCCTGCTGAAGGGCCGCAGCGCGCGCGTCATCGTCACCTCGGATTCGCCGCGGTGGTACCTGTTCCTCGTCGGAGACACGACCGTGAAGCACGTGCGCGGCACCACGCTGCGCTTCTGCGGGCTGAGACCCGTGCGCCTCAGCCGCTTCACGAGCGTGCGTACGAGCACCCCTGCGAAGCGCGAGCAGTGGCTGCGCAGGATCGAGGCCGACGCCCGGGCCGACGCCGCCCGGAGCGCGCGCGGGACGGCGACCCCATCGGATCCCGGGCCCCTCGAGGCGGCCCTGGAGAAGCTCGGCGGGCTCGAGCAGCCCGTGCGCTGAGCCGTCTCAGGGCTCGGAGACCTCGATCGCGGTATCGGCCGGATCCGGGCCCCACGGCCCGAAGATCGGACCGTCGGGATCCACCACATCGACGTAGACCTCGGCGGCCGCGCCTCGGCGTTCGCCCTCGCATACGCGGAAGGTGAGGTAGTACCAGCCCGCCGTCGTGAAGCGGATGCGGCGGATCGCCTCGCCGTTCTCGTCGAGCGGGATCTGGAAGGCCTGGCCCGGGAACACCGAGGTGAGGCAGACGGTGCCGTTGCTCGGTCCGGTGATGAGGTACACATAGCCCGTGTCGGAGGCCTCCGAGAGCGGGATCGACTCGGAGGAGGGGATGACCGAGGCACCGTTGACCTGGGCCGATGTGATCGTGAAGGACCCCACATCGGCGGGGGAGGAGACCTCATCGGTGTGCGCCCACACCCGGAACTCGAATTCGCCGACCTGATTGGGGAAGAGCAGGGGCGTGTCGAAGACCCAGTTCCCGTTCTCGGCGACCGTCGCGGCGTAGAGCCTCGGGTCGGTGAAGCTATTCGCCTCGGTCGCGAGGGAGCGCAGCTCCACCGCCACTGCGGCTCCGGGCTCGGTGGTCCCGCTGAGCACCGGGGCGAGGTAGCCGGCGCTGACGAGCGGCGTCTCGATCCCGGATCGGAGGCCGGAGCCCGGCGTCGCTCCCGCCAGCCTCGGCCCCGGAACCGATCCCGGGGGAAGCGCCGTCGGCGGTGACGGCGTGACGGAGAAGTCGTCCGGCAACGCCCCCATGTCGAACGTCATCGTCGGAACGGCGGGATCGGTGTTGCCGCGCCCGAGAACCTGCCCGCCGAGGATGCCCCCTCCGCGTCCGCATCGGCAGGGGCGCTGCCCGCGCCATCGCTCTGCACCTCGACGGGACAAGGGTCCGAGCGGTCCCCGGATTGGCCGGATGTCGTCTCCTGCTCCGAGTGGGACGGCTGCTCGACGGGTTGGACCGGCGGTGCGCCGGCGATGATGAACGCGCCCAGGGTCGCGGCGAGCGTGACGCCGCCCAGTGTGAGCAGCGCGGTCGCGGCCCCGGCGCCGATGGCGGTGGCCGAGAGCTGCGAGGCCGCGGGCAGTGCGACGCCGAGCGCCGCGAACCCGAGCGCGCCGAGCGTGGTCCGCTGCATGCGCCTGGCGGAGGAGCGGAGCTCGCGATCGAGGTTCGCGCAGGTCTCGCACTCGCGCAGATGCCCGGAGACGCGTCGGTCGGGAGCGTCGCCGTCCAGCACGAGCTGGGGGAGCAGCCGGGCGACATGCTCGGAGCTCTCGCGGAGCGCGGGCGGTACCTGCTGCGCGAGCCACTGCAGCCGCAGCCCCGTTCGGGCGCGGCGGTACAGCACGGACACGGCGTTCGGCTTGATGCCGAACTCAGCGGCGATCTCGGGGCGCGGCACGTCCTCGACCTCGGTCAGCCAGAGCACCCGTTGCCATCGCTCCGGCAACGCCTGGAACGCCGCCAGCATCTCCGCCGATCGGTTTCGGTCCAGGAGCGTGCTGAGCCCGTCCTCCAGCTCGATGCTGTCGAGATCGGGATCGGTCTCGACGAGGTCGGTCTCCTTCCGCCAGCGCATCGCGATGTTCCGCATCGTCGTGAAGAGATAGGCGCGAAACGCGCTCTCGGGGCCGTTGCCCGCGATGGTGATCTGATGGTAGACGGCGAGGAACGACTCGGAGGCGAGGTCGTCGGCCCTGCCCGGGGCGAGGCGCCCGGCCAACTTGAGCGCCGGCTGAATATGGCGGCGCCAGAGCTCGGTGTACGCATCCGATTCGCCGCCGCGCAGCAGCGTCAGCAACGCGGCGTCGCTGGATCCTGCCAGAGCGGGATCGCGTTCTCTCCCCAAAATTCTCCCCTTTGCGCCGTCCGTCCCTCCGGCCGCAGCGCTGCGGCGGCCGGAATAGACGACGGTCAGAAACTCCCCTAATTACATGAGAGTCGATGCGGCACCAGAAGTGACGCGGAGGACGCGGATTTCCGCGGGATTCCCAGGTCTCTCACGGGGCGGGCCCATCCGGCGGAGCAATGTTCGCGAGGCGCGTCACCTCAGCCGGGTCGCGGGCTCTCTTCTCTGTGAGAGATATGGCTCCGCATTCCCCGGTGCGGGTCGAGTCTCTGCCAGGAGGTGCGGCTCCGCATACCCCGAAGCAAGAGCCGCACCTCCATTTTCCGGGGTGCATATGAAGAACGACAGGGAGAGATCAATGGCGGAAGTTCACGCCGATGCTGAGCAGCAGCGGCCACCAGGCCGGCTGAGACGGCGCATGAGAAGGGCCGCCGGTGCGGTCGCGGCGGCAGCGGTGATCGCGTCATCGCTCGTCGTGGGAGGCGCGGGCGCAGCCCATGCGAATACGTCGACCGTGCCGATCACGCCGAACCCGGCGATGACGGATCAGTGCGACATCGATCTGGCGATCCAGCTCGACTACTCGACCTCGATGACGAACGCCCAGCTCACCGCGCAGGAGACCGCGGTCAAGAATCTGGCCACGGCGCTGCTGGGCTACCCGGTGAGGATCGCCGTCTTCAACTTCGGCTCGAACTCGCCGATCGACGGAACCGCCGCGAACACGCCCCTCCTGCTGACCTCGGTGCAGACCCAGGCGGGGGTCGACGCGATCCACGCGAAGCTCGACGCCTTCAGCCGCTCCGGCACCAACTACACGAACTGGCAGGCGGCCTTCGACACCGTTCGCGGCACCGGCGAGTCCTATGACATGCTCGCGCTCGTGACCGACGGCAACCCGACGCGGATCAACCACCCCAGCATGATCCAGGACACCGCCGACAACCCGGTGAACCAGGCCATCGTCGACGGCGGTGTCACCGCGGCGAACCAGCTCAAGGCCGAGGGAACCCGCATCGTCGGCGTCGCCGTCACCGACAACCTCGGCGGCACCGGCTCCAACGCCTACCAGGCCATGCTCAGGCAGATCCCTCAGGTCTCCGGCCCGGTCGAGGGCAGCGACTACTACCTCGGCGGTCTCGCGAGCCTGCAGCAGACGCTGCTCGACCTCGTCAACGCGAACTGCGCGACGATCGATCTCGACAAGTCCGGCACCCTGTCGGCCGACGGCAACACGATCGACTACGAGTTCGCCATCGAGAACACGGGCATCGTCACGCTGACCGATGTCCAGCTGACCGATCCGCTGCCCGGTCTCTCCGCCTTCACCTGGGGCGCCTGGCCGAACCCGGCGCAGCCCGGCGTGCTGCAGCCCGGCGAGTCGGTGACCGCGACCGCGAGCTACACGGTGACGGCCGAGGACCGCGAGAACGAGAACGTGCACAACGAGGCGACCGCCGACGGCCTTCCGCCGACGGGGTCGACCCGCACCACCGACACCGACACGGAGGACGTGCCGATCCTTCCCGCGCCCGCCGATCCCTCGATCACGCTGACGAAGACCGCCGACCCGCTGAGCTACTCGGCAGTCGGCCAGACGGTCACCTACACCTTCCTGGTCGAGAACGACGGCGATGTGCCGCTCACCGCGGTCGACGTCGACGACGAGCTGGCAGGTCTGAGCGACGTCACCTTCGCCGTCTGGCCGGGCGCGCCCGGTGCACTCCAGCCGGGTCAGTCCGTCACCGGAACGGCCACCCTCACCATCACGCAGGCGCACATCGACGCCGGCAGGATCGACAACACGGCGACCGCCACCGGCACGCCTCCCGAGCTGCCCGACGGCAGCACTCCCGATCCGGTGACCGACACCGACGACGCGACCGTCACCGGTCCCGCGCTCGCACCCGCTCTGACCCTCGAGAAGGAAGCGGATGTCGACGCCTACGAGCTCGGCGATGAGATCACCTACACCTTCACGATCGAGAACACCGGAAACGTCACGTTCAGCGGCGTCACGGTCACCGATCCGCTCGCGGGCCTTTCCGAGCTGGACTACACCTGGCCGGTCGGCAACGCCGATGGCGTGCTCGCACCGGGTCAGACCGCGACGGCGACCGCCACCTACACGGCCACCCAGGCCGATGTCGACCGTGGATTCGTGCACAACGCCGCGACCGCGACCGGCACCCCGCCGCCCGGACCGGATCCGCAGAACCCGCCGCAGCCGCCGGTCACACCGCCGGCCGAGGTGACCGTGCTCGGGCCCGACGCCGATCCCGCGATCGAGCTCGACAAGACCGGCGCGCTCTCGGAGGACGAGAGCACCGTCACCTACACCTTCGTGGCGACCAACACCGGCAACGTGACACTCACCGACGTGGTGATCACCGACCCGCTCACCGGCCTCTCCGCCATCTCCCACGACTGGAGCGATGCGACGGCCGAGGGCGTGCTCGCCCCGGGCGAGTGGGTGACCGGCACCGCCACCTACACGGTGACGCCGGGCGACCGCGACGCCGGATCGATCGTCAACCTCGCAACGGTCGTGGGCACCGGCCCCGATCGTCTCGAGGATCCGACGGACCCCGATTCGCCCGTTGTTCCGGGCGAGACGGTGAGCGACACCGACCCGAACCAGCTCGATCTCGACCAGACGGCGGCGATCCAGCTGATCAAGGAGGGCGAGCTCGATGGTGAGGGAGCCGCGGCTTCGCAGCCCGGCGACCTCGTGAACTACACCTTCACGATCGAGAACACCGGCAAGGTCACACTGAGCGGCGTCACCGTCACCGATGAGATGCTTGCCGAGGCCGGCGTGACCATCGTGATCGAGGACGACGCCTGGCCGGGCGACGTCGGCGTGCTCCAGGCCGGCCAGAGCGTCATCGGTCACGCGAGCTACCCGCTCACGCAGGCCGACATCGACAACGGCCGGGTCGACAACGTCGCCATCGCCACGGGTGTCTCGACGATCCCCGATCCGGAGAACCCGGGCGAGTTCGTCACCCCGAGCGACGACGACGAGGCCACCGTCCCCGTGAACGCCGATCCGGCGCTCTCGCTGGTGAAGACCGGCGGGTTCGACGACGAGGCGGTCGTGGGCGACACGGTCACCTACACCTTCACCGTGGAGAACACGGGCAACCAGACCCTGAGCGGCGTCGTGATCACTGATGAGATGCTGGCCGACGCCGGTGTGTCGATCGTGTTCGCGGATGACGCGTGGCCGGGCGCCGAGGGCGTCTTGGCTCCGGGTCAGCAGGTGGAGGCGAGCGCGGTCTACACGCTCACGCAGGCCGATGTCGACGCGGGTCACGTGCACAACGTCGCCTCCGCGACGGGCACGCCTCCCACCCCGCCGGGTGGGGAGACGCCGCCGCCGCTGCCTCCGGTCGAGGACGACGTGGATCTGCCGATCCCGGGCGAGGCGTCGATCTCGCTGGTGAAGACCGGCGAACTACTCGGCGAGGCCCAGGCAGGCGACCTGGTGGAGTACACCTTCACGGTGACCAACACCGGCGAGCTGACGCTGAGCGGCGTCTCGATCAC
>CALMSE010000249.1 GCA_937872275.1 uncultured Leucobacter sp.
TCTACCAGTGCCTCGCCTGCGACGAGCCCTTCGACTACTTCAAGGTGCACTGAGCGGGCGCGCGGCATCCCGCGCCCGCACGCCCCGCGATCCACCCCACTGAACCGTCCGGCTGAAAGGCAGGCAACCCGCATGGCCGCCACGAATCTCGGCGCGAAGAAGCGCGCGACGTTCAACACCCTCCGTGTCGCCGAGGTGCGACCGCTCACCGACGCGAGCGTCGAGGTCACCTTCGAGATCCCCGAGGAGCTCGCGGGCGACTACGACTACTCGGCCGGCCAGTACCTGGCGCTGCGCGCCCACGTGAAGGGCGAGGAGGTGCGCCGCTCCTACTCGATCTGCCGGCCGCCGGCGCGGGATCGCATCTCGGTCGCCGTCAAGCGCGACCTCGGGGGCCTGTTCTCGAACTGGGTGAACGACCACCTGCGGGCGGGCGACGAGCTCGACGTGATGACCCCGCAGGGCACCTTTACCTCGAACCTCGACGAGCTCGACGGCAAGCAGGTCGTCGGCGTCGCCGCGGGCTCGGGCATCACGCCCGTCATCACGATGGCGAATCGCGTGCTGCAGAAGAGCGAGACCTCGCGCTTCGACCTGATCTACACGAACCGGAGCTCGCTCGACGTCATGTTCGTCGAGGAACTCGCCGAGCTGAAGGATCGCTACCCCCGCCGCTTCGCCCTGCACCACGTGCTCTCGCGCGAGCAGCGCGCGGCCCCGATCATGTCGGGCCGGCTCGACGAGGAGAAGCTGCGCACCATCTTCACCTCGATCATCCCGGCGGACTCGGTCGACGAGTGGGTGCTCTGCGGGCCCTTCGAGCTCGTGCAGACGACGCGCGACCTGCTCGAAGAGCTGGGCGTCGACGAGGCGCACGTGCGCTTCGAGCTCTTCACGACCGGCGAACCCGGCACCGAGGCGCCGCGCGCCCGCCAGATCGAGCTGAGGGAGGGAGAGAAGGCCTTCACCATCGACTTCATCCTCGACACCACCTCGGGCACGGTGCAGAGCCCGGTGAGCGCCCACGAGACGATCCTGAACGCGGCGCTGCGCGTGCGCCCCGACGTGCCCTTCGCCTGCGCCGGCGGCGTCTGCGGCACCTGCCGCGCCCGGGTGGTCGAGGGCAGCGTGACCATGCACGAGAACTACGCACTCGAGAAGGACGAGGTCGAGCGCGGCTACGTGCTCACCTGCCAGTCGCATCCCACCTCGGACCGCGTCGTCGTCGACTACGACGCCTGAACCGGAAGCGGAACCATGATCGACCTGACCATCACCGACGGCATCGCCGAGGTCGTGCTGAACGCCCCGGAGAAGCTGAACTCGCTGGCCCCCGAGGGGATCGCCGAGCTCTCGTCCGCCTACGACGAGGCCGCCGCAGCCGGCGTGCGGGCGCTCGTGCTGCGCGGCGAGGGCCGCGCCTTCTGCGCCGGCCGCGACATCTCGGGGGTCGACCCCCGCGAGGACGACGTGATCGGCTACCTCGAGGGGCTGATCCAGCCGCTCATGGAGCAGATGAGCGCCTTCCCCGCTCCCACCTTCGCCGCCGCGCAAGGCGCGTGCCTCGGGGTCGGCCTCGGCCTCCTCATCGCCACCGACGTGGTCTACGTCGCCGAGTCGGCGAAGATCGGCAGCCCCTTCGCGAACCTCGGCGCCACCCTCGACTCGGGCGGCCACGCGCTCTTCTTCGAGCGCCTCGGCGCGCACCGCACGCTCGACCTGATCTACACCGGCCGGCTCATGAGCGGCTCCGAGGCCGTCGCGGCGGGACTGTTCTCCCGGGTGCTGCCCGACGACGAGGTGCTCTCCGTCGCGCGTTCGACGGCCGCCGCCGCCGCGCAGGGCGCCACCGAGGCGTTCCTCGCGTCGAAGGCGCTCGTGCGCGAGCTGCGCGACCGGCGCGTGGGCCTGTGGGAGTCGATGGCCGCCGAGAACCGCGCCCAGGCCGCGCTGTGCGACACCTCCGACTACCGCGAGGGCTTCGCCGCGTTCCAGGAGAAGCGGCGGCCCGTGTTCACCGGCGGACGGTAGGGTCGTCCCATGGCAGAGCGGACTCCGGCGCAGGCCGAGGCGGATGGGCGCAACTTCGTGGCCCGTACCGGCGCCGGCGAGCTCGCCGACGCGATGGGCATCGAGGTGCTCGAGTACACCGTCGAGCGCACGGTGGCGCGCATGCCGGTGGTCGGCAACCGGCAGTCGGTCGGCTACCTGCACGGCGGCGCCCACGTCGTGCTCGGCGAATCGCTCGGATCCATCGCCGCGAACCTCCACGCGGGCCCCGGCAAGCTGGCCGTGGGCGTCGACATCAACGCGACCCACCTGAGGTCGGCGAAGAGCGGCTACGTCACGGCGGTGTGCACCCCGGTGCATCTCGGCCGGTCCATGACCGTGCACGAGATCGTCGTCACCGACGACGAGGGCCGGCGGTGCAGCACGATGCGCATCACCAACTTCATCAAGGACGCGCCCGAGCACTGAGCCGCGCCCTTCGGCCGGCAAGGAATCGCGAACGGGGGTCTGCGAGCCTCCCGCGCCCTTTCGCGACCCCTTGCGGGAGAGGGGCGGGGGCGGAGGACAGGGCCGGGCCGGGAAAGGTCTGGCGGGAGCATCAGGCCGTCACCGCTCGGACGTACTCCCGAGCCGGGTCCGCGAGCTCCGCCGAGAGCCGCGCGAACTCGCGCTCGCTCTCGAGCCCCGGCCAGTCTCGCGGCAGGAGCGGTACGGGCAGCCCCGGATCGATGTACGGGATCGGGCGCCAGGCGTCGACGAGCCGGGCGTAGCCCGCGAATGCGGCCCCGGCGGCCGAGGCCGATCCGCCCCCCGAGCCCGACGAGGGTGGAAGCGGCGACCCGGAGGGCGGCGACCCGGAGAGCGGCGACGGCAGGGGCAGCGCCGCGACCCGTTCGAGGAAGCCCCGATGCGTCTCGGCCAGCGCCTCGAGATCCCACCACCGCGCGACCGCGTCGGCGAGCTCGCCCGCGACCCGCGGCTCCCCCGAGAGGAAGACGGTCGACTGCTCGCGCAGTCCCAGGTCGAGGAGGATCTGCTCGGCCTCGTCGGCGAGGTGGCCGGGGCAGATCCAGAGGCCGGGGGCGGCGAGCCCCGCGCCCATCCACTGCAGGCGGCGGCGCAGCATGCCGCGGGCGCCGCGGCGATCCTCCGAGATGGAGAACGAGACGAGGCACCACGGCTCCGCGGGGTCCATGCGGCGCACCTCGAAGATGCGCCGGTCGCCGCGCTCGAGCATCGGCACGGCGCCGGGATTCAGCGCATACCCCGCGGCGCCCCGCCGCTCCGAGACGAGCAGCCCCTTGGCGCGCAGCCGCGCGATGCCCGTGCGGGCCTGGGGCGCCTCGATGCCGAGCGCCCCGGTGAGCGAGACGAGATCGGCGGTCGCGATCCACCCCCCGAGTTCGCGCAGGTAGAGACCGATCACCGTGCGCAGCAGCGAGGCGACGCTGCCCGGGCGGGCGTCGAAGTCGTCGAGGATCGCCGCCACGGGCCTCAGCCCATCGCGGCGCGGATCGCGAGCACCCCGCGCATCGCCTCGGCGTGGGTGGTGCTGAGCGGCGACAGCCCGACGCGGATGCCGTCGGGGCGGCGGAAGTCGGGGATGACGCCCTCGGCCCACAGCCGCTGCACCGCGGCCTCGAAGCCCTCATGGCCGAAGGTGACGTGCCCGCCGCGCCGCGCGGGGTCGCGCGGGGTGAGCAGCCGAACCCCGAGGGGGGCGAGCAGCGCGTCGTAGGCCTCCGTCACGAGCCCGGTGAGCGAGACCGACTTCGCGCGCACGCGCTCGATCCCCGCCTCCTCGACGAGGTCGAGCATGCCCTGCATCGGCAGCATGCCGAGCACCGGCGGCGTGCCGCTGATGAAGGCGCGCATGCCCGCGGCCGGCTCGAAGCGGTCGCGCATGCCGAAGACGTCGGCGGCACCCATCCAGCCCCAGATGGGCTGCGCGAGGCCGCCCTGCAGACCCGCGCTGACGTAGGCGAAGGCCGGGGATCCGGGGCCGCCGTTCAGGTACTTGTAGGTGCAGCCCACCGCGAGGTCGGCGCCGCAGGCGTCGAGCTCGACGGGCAGCGCGCCGACCGAGTGGCACAGATCCCACAGCACCAGCGCTCCGTGGCGGTGCGCCTCGGCCGTGATGGCGCGCATGTCGGCGATCGCGCCGGAGCGGTAGTCGATGTGGCTGAGCACCAGGAGCGCGGTGCGCTCCGAGACCGCGGCGGCGACGTCGGCGACGGTGACGCCGTCGACGGGATCCGGCTCGATGCGGCGCAGGCTCAGGCCGTGGGCCTCGGCCAGTCCCTCGGCGACGAATCGATCGGTGGGGAAGTTGCCGCCCTCGATCACGATCTCGTCGCGTCCGGAACGAGCGGCGATCGCAGCGCTCATGAGCTTGTAGAGCATCACGGTGGTGGAGTCGGCGACGACGATCTGGCCGGGCGACGCGCCCAGGGCGACGCGGCCGATCCGGTCGCCGAGGGTGAACGGCAGCTCCATCCACTGCTCGGGCCAGGAGCGGATCAGCCGCGACCCCCAGTCGTGGCCTACGAAGGCGCGCAGCCGCTCCGCGGTGTCGCGCAGCGGCCGTCCGAGCGAGTTGCCGTCGAGATAGGCCGCGACCCCCTCCGCGGGCTCGAAGCGGTCGACGAAGGCGGCGAGCTCGTCGTCGCGGTCGAGGCGGTCGGCGCGCTCGAGCAGCGCCGCGCCCGCGCCCGGTCCGGTCACGCCTCGGCTCCGATGCGGGTGCGCACGGCGAAGAGCTCGGGGAAGAAGGTGAGCTCGAGCGCGCGCCGCAGGAAGCCCACCCCGCTCGAGCCGCCCGTGCCGGTCTTCATGCCGATCGTGCGGGTGACCACCCGCAGGTGGCGGAAGCGCCAGAACTGGAAGTTGTCCTCGAGATCGACGAGTTCCTCGCACGCCTCGTAGAGGTCCCAGTGCAGCTCGGGATGCGCGTAGATCTCGAGGATGGTGTCGACGAGCGCTTCGCTCATCTCGTAGGCGAGGGTGACGTCGCGATGCAGCACCTCGTCGGGAACGGGGAGGCCGCGCCTGGCGACGAGGCGCAGGAACTCGTCGTAGAGCGTCGGCGCCGCGAGCTCGGCCTGCAGCATGGCATGGTTCTCGGGCTCGGCCTCGAAGACCTGGAGCATACGCGCGTTCTTGTTGCCGAGCGCGAACTCGATGGCGCGGTACTGCACCGACTGGAAGCCCGAGGAGTTGCCGAGGCTGCCGCGGAACTGCGCGTACTCGGTCGGGGTGAGGGTCGCGAGCACCGACCACTGCTGCGTGAGCACCTCTTGGATGTGCTTGACGCGCGCGATGCGCTTGAGCGCCTCGCCGAGGTTGTCGGCGCGCAGCAGCTCGCGGGCGCTGACGATCTCGTGCAGGGCGAGCTTCATCCACAGCTCGGACGTCTGATGCTGGATGATGAACAGCATCTCGTCGTGGTGCTCGGGCCGGCTCACCGGGTGCTGAGCCGAGAGCAGCGTCTCGAGGTCGAGATAGCCGCCGTAGGTCATCTTCTCGCGCAGATCGGTGACGACGCCGTCTTCGATCTCGCGGGTATTGCGTTCGACGCTCATGGGGGCCTCCTGCCTTCGCGCCCTCAGAACATAACACAATATGCGCGAACGTCTCTAGAGTTATGCGCTTTCGCGCGGTGCTCCTCTCTCCCCGCTGCTTCCCCTCCTCTGCCCCCGGAACAGGTGTCGGCTTGGTGCGCTATTCCGAGAGACAGCGCGCCGAGCCGACACCTTCGGCAAGGCTCCTCCGTCCCCGCTCGGGGAATGGGAGCGGGCGCGAAGGGCAGGGCGGGCGGATCGGGGCAGGGCGGGCGGATCGGGGCAGGCCGGGACGGATCGGGGCGACGAGCGGTCACGCGGGCGAGCGCCGGCGCGCCCGCCCTACCGCGAGAGCCGTGAGCACCAGGCCGCCGACTCCCCAGAGCGCGAGCAGCCACGCTGCCGAGCCCGCCCCCGCGGCACCCATGGCCACGGACTGGAAGCCCGAGAACAGCGCGCCGATCGGGCTCGCGTCGCCGACCGCCTGCAGCAGGGGCGGGGCCGTCGAGACCACGCCCACCGCGAAGGCGACGACCAGCAGCGCGAAGGCGAGGAACCGGCCGAAGCCTCCGAGCAGCGCCGAGAGTCCCTGGCACAGCAGTGAGAAGCTCACCCCCGCCAGCACCGCGAGACCCAGGAAGCCGAGCCACTGGGCCGCGTCGTAGCCGAGCAGCGGGGGCAGCACGAGCCCCGCGACGAGGCCCTGCGCGGCGCCGATGGCCGCGGCGGGCAGGGCGCTCCGCAGCACGATCCCCCCGACCCCGCGGGCCGCGTCGCGGCTGCGCCGCCACAGCGGGGCGAGCACGAGGAACGAGGCGAAGGCGCCCGCCCACAGGGCCAGGCCCGCGAACAGCGGCACGCCCGACGCGTTGAAGAGCTCGTCGCTCGCACCGCTCGCCTCCACCGGCCGTACGGCGGTCTCGGCCAGCCGCTCGGCCTCGGCGTCGGAATAGGAGGGCACCCGGGCCGCCGCGTCGCCGAGGCCATCGGCGAGACCCGCGGCGCCGCCCGCCGCCTCGCGGGTG
>CALMSE010000250.1 GCA_937872275.1 uncultured Leucobacter sp.
GCCGCCGGCGGGGCGATCGGCCTCGCCACCACCGCGGTGTTCCTCCTCGCGCTCGCCGTGCGCGGCGTCGCGACCCGGGTCCGCCGGTCGTCGTCCGCCCCCGCGCCGGCCTGACCCGTGCTCGGAACGGTGCTCGGAACCGAGCTCGATCGAGTGGGTAGGGTGGTGGTATGACCCGGCCGAAGCGCAACACGTGGCAGCGCGAGGCGGTGCGCGCGGCGCTCGCCGAGGCGCGCGGCTTCGTCAGCGCGCAGCAGCTGCATCAGCGATTGCGCGACGGCGGCAGCACGATCGGGCTCGCCACCGTCTACCGGGGGCTCGCGAGCCTCGCCGAGGCGGGCGAGGCGGACAGCCTGCAGTCGCCCGACGGCGAGAACCTGTTCCGCTCGTGCTCGACGCAGGGCCATCACCACCATCTCATCTGCCGCAGCTGCGGCGAGACGCGCGAGCTCGAGGCCCGGGTGGTCGAGGAATGGGCGCAGCGCGTCGGCGCCGAGCACGGCTTCACCGAGATGGAGCACGTGGTCGACCTGTTCGGCATCTGCGCGAACTGCCGGGCGGGCGTCGCCCCCTGACCGGTCGGCCGCGTCGGCCGGCGGCGCGGTTCTTCGCCGCGGTGCAGCGCGACGCGGAGAGGCGCGGGTCAGCTCGGTTCGGCGGAGAGGTGCGGCTCGAGGCGGTCCACGAGGTAGCGGGCGATCGCGAGCGATGAGGTCGCGGCGGGCGACGGGGCGTTGCGCACGTGGGCGGCGCCGTCCTCCTCGGAGATGACGAAGTCGTCGGCCATGCTGCCGTCGCGGGCCACCGCCTGGGCGCGTACGCCCGCGGAGGCCCGCCTCTTCAGCGGGACGCCGGAGAGGCCCGGCATGAACTCGGCGCAGGCCGCGACGAAGGCCCTGCGGCTGAGCCGGAAGCGCAGCTCCGAGAATGCCGTGCGCCAGAAGCGCCCGAGCACCCGCCAGCTGCCGGGCCAGGCGGCGATCGACCAGAGGTCGGAGGCGCGGAACCCCCACGTGCCGTAGCCGTCGCGAGCGAGGGCGACCATCGCGGTGGGGCCGAGCGAGACCCCGCCGTCGATGTGGCGGGTGATGTGCACGCCCAGGAAGGGGAGGGCGGGGTCCGGCACCGGGTAGACCATGCCGCGCACGACGTCGCGCGGATCAGCGCCCCTGAGATCGAGGTGCAGGTAGGCCCCGCGGAAGGGGACGATGCGCGGATCGGCCGATGCGCCCGAGGCCTCGGCGAGCCGGTCGGACCACAGCCCCGCGCAGGCGATCGCGTACCGCGCGCGCAGCTCCTCGCCCGACTCCAGCCGCACGACGGTCGCGCCGTCCTCCCGCCGCAGCGAGCCCACCCGGGCCGAGAAGCGGAATTCCGCGCCCGCCTCCGCCAGGTCGCTCGCGAGCGCGCGCGAGACCTCGGTGTAGTCGACGATGCCGGTGCTCGGCGAATGGACCGCCGCGGCGCCCACGCACCCGGGCTCGACGCTCGCGATCTCCTCGGCCTCGAGCCAACGGATCCCCGGCACCCCGTTCTCGCCGGCGCGTCGGAAGAGTTCGCGCAGACGCGGCACCTCCTCCTCGGTGCGGGCGACGATGAGCTTGCCGCAGCGCTCGTAGGGGATGCCGCGGCGGTCGCAGTAGTCGGTGAGGAGGGCGGCGCCCTCGACGCAGAGCCTGGCCTTCAGCGAGCCGGGGGCGTAGTAGACGCCGCTGTGGATGACGCCAGAGTTGTGCCCGGTCTGGTGCATCGCGACCGCGGCCTCCTGTTCGAGCATGAGGAGGCGCAGCCCGGGGCGCCGGCGCAGCAGTTCGGCCCCGACGGCGAGGCCCACGATGCCGCAGCCGATCACCGCCGCGTCGTAGTCGCTCCGGTCGCTCATGCGCGCTCCCCTTCCGCCGTTCGGCCCCGCGGCGCGATCCACTGCCACCGAGCGTACTTGGCCGCGCGCCCGTCGCCGCTCGAGCGACCCGTGATGCGGCGCCCGATCCACGGCAGCACGTGCTCGCGCGTGTAGCGCAGCTGTTCGCGGCGGCCGGGATTCGGGATCGGCTCGGCTTCGACGACCCAGTCGGCGGGCGCCGGGTATCCGAGCGCGCGCAGCACGTTCGCGGCCACCCGGCGATGGCCGACCGGCGCCAGGTGCAGGCGGTCGGGCGACCAGTACTGACGGCCGGGCAGCTCGGGATCGCTCCAGTTGTCGCAGAAGCGGATCCCGAGCCGCGCTGCGAGCTCGCCCGCCTCCCCGGTGAGCCGGTCCCCCCGCTCCCGCACCCTGCCGCCGCCGGGGATGCCCGCCGTGGGGTTCGCGCCCGCGAGCAGCAACGGCTCGGCCCCGGTCTCGAGGATGCGGCGCATGGCGCGCTCGGTCTCCGCGACGATCCAGGGGATGTCGGTGCCCGGGCGCAGCATGTCGTTGCCGCCGCCGTTGAAGCTCACGAGGGTCGGTCGGAGGGCGAGCGCCGGCTCGAGCTGCTGCGCGATGATCGGCCCGAGCAGCTTGCCGCGGATCGCGAGGTTCGCGTACTGGATCGGCTCGCCCACCGCGTCGGCGATGCCCTGCGCGGCCAGGTCGGCCCAGCCGCGCACGTCGCCGTTCGCCAGTTCGTCGCCGACGCCCTCGGTGAAGCTGTCGCCGACGGCGACATAGCGGATCGCCGCCCCGGGTCCTTCGTGCGCCACGGGACCAGCCTATGCTCCGGGCGCGTCGAGCGACGAGCCGGATCGGGGCGATAGCGAATGTGTCCGATCCGTGATGTACGGATCCGGCGGTTCGCACTATAGTCTCATCCTGGGAGACTGAGACCGTTCGCGTAGCTGTTTCTTGCGGCGCGGCAATTCCTTTGCGGCGGGACATCATCGACTCATCGGTGCGCCGATTCTTGAATTTCATATTGCTTCAGTCACATTCGGGGGATCATATGACTGCACTTCGTTCGACTCGGCCGCCCAGCCGAACCGCCCGCGGGTTGACGCTCGGCGTCTCCTCGCTCAGCATCGGGGCGCTCGTCGCGCTCGGCGCGGTCGTTCCGGCCTCCGCCGCCACGGGAGACCCTTCGGAAGGGTCCTCCCAGTTCGTGACGGTGAGCGGGCTCGATCTGAGCGCCGCGGACCTCGCGGGCACCTACGCCTCGGCTCCGGGCGGACCCGCGCTGAGCAGCGCTGCGTTCGACGCGGCCGTCTACGGCGCCCTGACCGACAGCGTCGCCCTGCTGAACGGCGGCTGGGCCCAGGTGCCGCTCGTCTACGACCCCTCGGTGCCCCAGGGCCTCCTGGCCGTCGGACAGGCCGATATCGCGGGCTACTCGGAGAGTCCGAGCGAGATGGCATCGTTCTCGGCGAACGGGGCGATCGATCCGACCACGGGCGCCTTCACCGAGCTCTCGAGCGGCGGGTCGACCGTCAACCTCGACGCCGCGTTCGAGGGCCTCGGCGTGTCGCAGCTGACCCGCGAGGTGCTCAGCCAGATCGACCTCCAGGTCGGCACCGCGGCGAGCCAGGCCGCGGCCGGCGCCTACACCGGTGCGAGCAGCGACTACCGCCTCGACGGCCTGAGCCTCGAGCTGACGAGCCCGCTGCTGCAGCAGCTGCCGAACCTGATCAACACCGCGCTCGAGGGCGCGACCGTGCTCGCGCAGGAGGCGCTCGAGGCCGTCGCCCCGGGCGGCGTGATCCCGCTTCCCGCCGGCACGATCCCCGACATCCCCGTCGGCATCGGCACCCTGCAGGTCGGCGCCGTGAACCTGATGGTCACCGCGCCGAACTTCGACAACGTCGTGAGCGACGTGATGAGCACGCCGGGCGGCGTGGTCGTCGTGAGCGACGACGGCATCGCCACCGTGAACCTGAACACGGGCGAGATCTTCATCGACCTGTCGCCGCTCTACGGCGGCAGCGTGAACGGGCTGCCCGCGAACACCGAGGTCTTCACCTCGCCGAACATGGCGGCGATCTCGAACGCGGTCGCGAACGCGCTCAGCAAGACGACCCCGCTCTTCGCGAACGGCGTCACGAGCGCGCTGCACGCCACCCCGCTCGGCATGAGCGTCGACGTGTCGTTCATCGCGGCCCCGAACGCGGCCACGCCGAACCTGAACAACCTGGTGGTCGCGACCGGCACGCTGACCGGCTCGGGCAGCCTCGACGACTTCGCGAACGGCACGAGCGTCTTCACCTCCTCGCTCGCGCAGGCGCCCGGGCTCCCGGCCTGCGCGCGGCCGCTCTCGTTCGGGGTATGCCTCGCGCCGACCGCGGTCATCGTCGGGGGCGCGATCGCCGGGATCAACCTGGCGGTGCCCACCATCATCCCGCCGGCGATCGCGGTCGTGGCCGCCCCGCTGATGGCCGCGCTCGTGGAGGCCGAGGATGTGGTCATCGCCGAGGTCGACGCCGTCGTGGCCGACGTCTACCAGCGCATCACGAGCGCCTTCGACGGGCTGATGCCGGCGCTCGCCAGGGTCGTGATCAACGAGCAGCCGGCGCTCGGCGACCTCGGCCCCGACTCCTTCACGGTGCGGGCGCTCGGCGTCACGATGCTGCCGACGCTCCCGGGCTCGAGCCGGGCGCACGTCGGCCTGGCCTCCTCGACGGTGCTCGCGATCGCCGATCCTTCGGTCGACATCGTCGAGACCGAGGTGAAGGCCGGCGATCCGGTGACCATCGTGGGCGCCGGGTGGAACCCCGCGGGCGGCCAGGTGACGCTCGTCTTCACGGACGCGTCGAGCAACCCGGTGGGAACTCCGTTCGCGGCGGCTCTCGCGCCCGACGGCACCATCTCGGCCACGTGGACGGTCCCGCTCGGCACGCCCGACGGCGTGCTCACGCTGACCGCGACGCAGGACGACATGGTCCGCACCGACACCGTGAACGTGCGCACGCCGGTCGTGCCGCCGACCCCGGTCGACCCGAAGCCCGCCATGCCCGTCACCGGCTCGGAGAGCCCGCTGCTCCCGCTCGGGGCGGCCGGTCTGGCGCTGCTCGCGGCCGGCGGTGCACTGCTCGCCACCCGCCTGCGCCGGAGCTGATCCTCCGGAGGAACGGTGAACGGCGATCGTGAGATCGCAGGGAGGGCCCGCTCGTGGAGCGGGCCCTCCCGCCGTTCCGGGGCT
>CALMSE010000251.1 GCA_937872275.1 uncultured Leucobacter sp.
CGGCGCTCGCCATCGCCGCGGCCGTCGTGCTCGCCGGTGCGGTGGCGGTCTCGCTCGCGGGCGGCGCGCAGGGGGCGATGCTCGTCGCGATGCTCGGCACCCTCACCGCGGTCGGAATGGTGCTGCGCTTCCTCGGCACGGGCTTCGGGGGGATCGAGACGGCGCTGATCCTGCTGATCCTCGCGGGCCGCGCCTTCGGCCCCCGCTTCGGCTTCCTGCTCGGAGCCACGGTGATGCTCGGCTCCGCGCTGCTCTGGGGCGGCGTGGGACCCTGGCTGCCGTTCCAGGTGTTCGCCGCCGGGTGGGTGGGCGCGGGCGCGGGTCTGCTGCCGCGGTGGCGGGCGGGCGGGCGCGTCTGGGCCGAGCTCGCGATGCTTGCGGCCTACGGGGTGCTCGCGTCCTACCTCTTCGGCCTGCTGATGAACGTCTGGTTCTGGCCGTTCGCCGTGGGCGGCGGCACGAGCATCTCATACGACGCGGGCGCGGGCCCCGGGGGCAATCTCGTGCGCTTCCTGATGTATTCGCTCGTGAGCTCGACGCTGACCTGGGACACGGTGCGGGCGGTCACGACGGCCGCGGGTCTCCTCGCGATCGGCCGGCCGGTGCTCGCCGCGCTGCGCCGGTCGCCGCTGGGCCGCACGTAGGCCCGGTCCGGTCATTCGGGCCGAGATCCGCACTCCGGCCGATCCGATGCGCCGATCCGCTCGGCCCGAATGCGGGAATCAGGCCGAGCGCCGCTGCGCCGGCGCACCCGCGCGCCCGAGCACCGCTTCGACCCGGGCCTCGACGAGCGGCCAGAAGGCGTCGGTCCACACCTGGTACCCGCGATCGTTGGGGTGGAACGCGTCCGCGGCGAACTCCGTGAGCACCCCGCGCAGTCCGCGCTCGCGCGTCGCCCGGTGCACCGGCGCCACCGCGAGCCCCCGTGCCGCGGCGATCGTGCGCAGGATCCCGTTCGCCTCCTGCACGAGGCCCTCGCGCGGCGGCAGGAAGAAGCAGGGCACCTCGCCCACGATCGTGTGCGGTGGCAGCGCGTCGAGGACGCGGTTCAGGTTGGAGTGGAAGGCGACGGGGTTCCACTCCGCGATGTCGTTCGCGCCGATCGCGAGGGTCACGAGATCGGGATTCCTGCGCAGGGGCTTCTCCGCGCGGCGCAGCTGATCGCGCACGCAGAGGGCGGAGGTCGCGCCCGAGACGGCGAGATTCCAGGCGCGCACGGGTGCGCCGGCCCGGGCCTCGATGCGATCGAGCAGCTGGCCGACATAGCTGCGCCCCGGCGTGCTCGCCCCGATGCCCTGGGCGGTCGAGTCGCCGAGCGCGAGGTAGAGCAGCTCGCCCGGCACGAGCCGTCGTTCGCGCCACCAGGCTGCAGTGACGGGCTGCATGTCGGAGAGCTCGATGACCGGGCGGTTCGCCCGCGCGAGCGCGGCCTCCCAGCCGAAGCGCCGTCCGAGCGTTCCCTCGGCCCAGAGCCCGAGCGCGCGCAGTCCCCGGACCGGGGATGAGGCGGGCATGGTCACGGGCATCAGCGTAGCGCGCCGCGCCTTTGGCTGCTGGTCTGATCATGGTTAGGCTGTCCTTAGTGATACCGGTCGCCCTCCTGCGAGGTCGTGCGGCCGGCCCTTTCGGAAAGGAGCTCCCATGGCGAAGCGAGGCTTCCAGGGCGCGGTCATGCGCGGGATGGGCGTGCGGGATCACGTCGTGACCGTGACGGGCAGCGAACTCGTCGCCCCCGACTTCCTGCGGATCCGCCTGGTCTCCGAGACGCTCTTCGACGAGGTCACCCCGTCGCCGACCGCCTGGCTGCGGTTCTGGTTCCCCGATCCCGACGGCCGCGACTTCGAGCACCAGCGCGCCTACACCATCGTCGAGGCCGATGCGGCGAGGGGCGAATTCGCCGTCGACTTCGTCCTGCACGAGCCCGCCGGCGCGGCATCGGCCTGGGCGGCCACCGCGAAGCCCGGCGACAGCCTCGCGGTCGGCAGCCTCGGCTCCTCGAAGTTCGACGTGCCCGAGGAACTGCCCGCCGGCTACCTGCTGATCGGCGACTCCGCCTCCATCCCCGGGCTCAGCGGCATCATCGCCGCGCTTCCGCACGATGTCGCGATCGAGCTCTACCTCGAGGAGCACGGCGAGAACGACCGGCTGATCCCGATTCCCGATCACCCCATGCTGCGCACGCACTGGGTGCCCCGCACGGGCCCCGAATCATTCGCCGCCGCGATCGAGGATCGCGACTGGTCGGACTGGGCCGCCTGGGTCGCCGTCGAGTCCGCGTCGCTCAAGCACCTGCGTCAGCGCCTCCGCGACGACTTCGGCTTCCCCAAGTCGGAGGTCTACGCCCTCGCCTACTGGATCGAGGGCCGGTCGATGGGCTCCCTGCGCGGCGACGGATCGAAGAAGCGGGTCGAGGCGGAGCCGGTCGCCGCCGCGGCTCCGGAGCCCGCCGCGTCGGCCGCC
>CALMSE010000252.1 GCA_937872275.1 uncultured Leucobacter sp.
CCCCGTGGCACAAGACGTGCTCACCGACCTGAGCAAGGTCCGCAACATCGGCATCATGGCGCACATCGATGCCGGCAAGACCACCACGACCGAGCGCATCCTGTTCTACACGGGTGTCAACCACAAGCTGGGCGAGACGCACGACGGCGCCTCGACGACCGACTGGATGGAGCAGGAGAAGGAGCGCGGCATCACCATCACCAGCGCCGCGGTCACCTGCTTCTGGAACGGCAACCAGGTCAACATCATCGACACCCCCGGTCACGTCGACTTCACCGTCGAGGTGGAGCGCTCGCTGCGCGTGCTCGACGGCGCCGTCGCGGTGTTCGACGGCAAGGAGGGCGTGGAGCCCCAGTCCGAGACCGTGTGGCGCCAGGCCGACAAGTACGGCGTTCCCCGCATCTGCTTCGTCAACAAGATGGACAAGATGGGCGCCGACTTCTACTTCACGGTCGACACCATCGTGGGCCGCCTCGGCGCCAAGCCGCTCGTGATGCAGCTGCCGATCGGCTCCGAGAGCGACTTCACCGGAGTGGTCGACCTGCTCTCGATGAAGGCGTTCGTCTGGGAGGGCGACTCGAAGGGCGACGTGACCCTGGGCGCCAACTACGAGACCCAGGAGATCCCGGCCGACCTCCAGGCCAAGGCCGAGGAGTACCGCGCTCAGCTGGTCGAGACCGTCGCCGAGACCGACGACGAGCTGCTCGAGAAGTTCTTCGGCGGCGAGGAGCTCACGATCGACGAGCTCAAGGCGGGCATCCGCAAGCTCGTCGTGAACAACGAGATCTACCCGGTGTTCTGCGGCTCGGCGTTCAAGAACCGCGGCATCCAGCCGATGCTCGACGCGGTCGTCGACTTCCTGCCGAACCCGCTCGACGTGGGCGCCATCGAGGCGCACGACCCGCGCGACGAGTCGGTCGTCATCGAGCGCCGGCCCTCGGCCGACGAGCCGTTCTCGGCTCTCGCGTTCAAGGTCGCGGTGCACCCGTTCTTCGGCCGCCTCACCTACGTGCGCGTGTACTCGGGCCGTGTCGAGTCGGGCGCCCAGGTCGTCAACTCGACCAAGGGCAAGAAGGAGCGCATCGGGAAGATCTTCCAGATGCACGCCAACAAGGAGAACCCGGTCGACGAGGTGACCGCCGGCAACATCTACGCGGTGATCGGCCTCAAGGACACCACCACCGGTGACACCCTGTGCGACCCGAACAACCAGGTGGTGCTCGAGTCGATGACCTTCCCCGAGCCCGTGATCGAGGTGGCCATCGAGCCCAAGACCAAGGGCGACCAGGAGAAGCTGTCGACCGCGATCCAGAAGCTCGCCGAGGAGGATCCGACCTTCCGCGTGAGCCTGAACGCCGAGACCGGCCAGACCGTGATCGCGGGCATGGGCGAGCTCCACCTCGACATCCTCGTCGATCGCATGAAGCGCGAGTTCAAGGTCGAGGCGAATGTGGGCAAGCCCCAGGTGGCCTACCGCGAGACGATCCGCCGGACGGTCGAGAAGCACGACTACACCCACAAGAAGCAGACCGGTGGATCCGGCCAGTTCGCCAAGGTGCAGATCGCGCTGGAGCCGCTCGCGAGCGACGCCGAGAAGACCTACGAGTTCGAGGACAAGGTGAGCGGCGGCCGCGTGCCGCGCGAGTACATCCCCTCGGTCGACGCCGGCATCCAGGACGCCATGCAGTACGGCATCCTCGCGGGCTTCCCCGTCGTGGGCGTCAAGGCCACCCTGCTCGACGGCCAGTACCACGACGTCGACTCCTCGGAGATGGCGTTCAAGATCGCCGGCTCGATGGCCTTCAAGGAGGCCGCGCGCAAGGCTCAGCCGGTGCTGCTCGAGCCGATGATGGCGGTCGAGGTGCGCACGCCCGAGGAGTACATGGGCGACGTGATCGGCGACCTCAACAGCCGTCGCGGCCAGATCCAGTCGATGGAGGACGCGAGCGGCGTGAAGGTCGTGCGCGCGCTGGTGCCCCTTTCCGAGATGTTCGGGTACATCGGCGACCTGCGGTCGAAGACCAGCGGTCGTGCGGTGTTCTCGATGACCTTCGACTCCTACGCTGAGGTGCCGAAGGCCGTGGCCGATGAGATCGTTCAGAAGGCTCAGGGCGCGTAACACCGCCCGCCGGTCGGCGGCCCCCGCGCCAGTCGCGGGGACGCCGACCTCCGCTCGGCTCGCACCAGTCGATTCGAGCAAGTAACATAGAGACACACCCCCGTGCTCGTGCCCGGCGAAACCCTATCGTCGGGAAGCGGCACTCGATGTCCTGAGGAGGACCATAGTGGCGAAGGCCAAGTTCGAGCGGACCAAGCCGCACGTGAACATCGGTACGATCGGTCACGTCGATCACGGTAAGACCACTCTTACCGCTGCGATCTCGCAGACGCTCGCTGACAAGTACCCGTCGGAGACCAACGTCAAGCGCGACTTCGACACGATCGACTCGGCTCCCGAGGAGCGCCAGCGCGGCATCACCATCAACATCTCGCACGTCGAGTACGAGACCCCGAAGCGCCACTACGCGCACGTCGACGCCCCCGGTCACGCCGACTACATCAAGAACATGATCACCGGTGCCGCCCAGATGGACGGCGCGATCCTCGTGGTCGCCGCGACCGACGGCATGATGGCCCAGACCAAGGAGCACATCCTGCTCGCCAAGCAGGTCGGCGTGCCCTACCTGATGGTGGCGCTCAACAAGTGCGACCAGGTCGACGACGAGGAGATCCTCGAGCTCGTCGAGATGGAGGTCCGCGAGGAGCTCTCCAAGCACGGCTACCCGGGCGACGACGTCCCCGTGGTCCGCGTGTCGGGCTACCAGGCCCTGCAGGGCGAGGAGAAGTGGGTCAACTCGATCGTCGAGCTCATGGAGGCCGTCGACGAGTCGATCCCCGATCCGGTGCGCGACAAGGACAAGCCGTTCCTCATGCCCGTCGAGGACGTCTTCACGATCACCGGCCGCGGCACCGTGGTCACCGGCCGCGCCGAGCGCGGCACCCTCGCCATCAACAGCGAGGTCGAGATCGTGGGCCTGCGTCCGACCCAGAAGACCACCGTCACCGGCATCGAGATGTTCCACAAGCAGCTCGACGAGGCCTGGGCCGGCGAGAACTGCGGTCTGCTGCTCCGCGGCACCAAGCGCGAGGACGTCGAGCGCGGCCAGGTCGTCGTGAAGCCGGGCTCGATCACCCCGCACACCAAGTTCGAGGGCACCGCCTACATCCTGAAGAAGGAAGAGGGCGGCCGCCACAACCCGTTCGAGACGAACTACCGTCCGCAGTTCTACTTCCGTACGACTGACGTGACCGGTGT
>CALMSE010000253.1 GCA_937872275.1 uncultured Leucobacter sp.
GCTGCGATCCCGTGCCGAGCTCGTCGGCGTCGCGGGGCCCGCGGGGCTGCCGCTGCCCGCCGTCGCCACCGAGGCCGCCGATGAGGGGGAGCGGCTGCCCGTGCCGCTCACGATCGCCTACGCCACCGAGTCGGGCGGGGCGCAGTTCGCCGCGGAGGAACTGCACGCGGCGCTCGCAGGCCTCGGCGACGTCGAACTGCTCGATCTCGCCGAGGCGTCGCCGGCGGGGCTCGACCCCGCGCGCTTCCACGTGATCCTCTGCTCGACCTACGGCGACGGCGAGCTGCCGACCGGCGCGCGAGGCCTCGTCGCGGCGCTCGCCGCGGAGGCCCCCGATCTCGGCGGCCTCGCCTACGCCGTCTTCGGGCTCGGCGACCGCAGCTACACGAAGACCTATTCGCGCGGCAGCGAGCTGCTCGACGAGGCGCTCGCCGCGTGCGGGGCGCGCCGCATCGGCGAGTACGGTCGTCACGACGCGGGCGGGGGCACCGACGCGGCGGAGGAGGCGCTCGAGTGGTTCGAGGTGCTGAGCGAGGAGATCCGGGTGCTCGCCGGGCCGGTCCCGGCCTGAGGGCTCGGGCCCGGCAGGGCGCTCACCACCGGGTGACGACGGTGCGCGCGACCTGCCCGCCCTTCATCCGCTCGTAGGCGTCGTCGATCTCGTTCCCGGAGATCTCCTGCGAGATCAGGTCGTCGAGGTCGAGGCGGCCCTGCAGGTAGAGCTCCGCGTATTTCGGGATGTCGCGCTTGATGTTCGCGGATCCCATGAACACGCCCTTCACGGTGCGCTGGGGGGTGATGACGTCGTCCATCATCGCGATCTCCATGCTGCTGCCGGGGCGCTGCAGCCCGATCAGCAGCACCTGCCCGCCGACGCGGGTCATGCGCAGGGCCTGCGTCGTGGTGGCGGGAAGCCCGATCGCTTCGAAGGCGTGATCCGCCCCGCCGCCGGTGATCTCCTGCACCTCGGCGATCGGGTCGCCCGTGCCGCCGTTCACGGCGTGGGTCGCGCCGAAGCGCTTCGCGAGCTCGAGCTTCTCGTCCGAGAGGTCGACCGCGACGATCCTCTCGGCCCCGGCGAGCGCGGCCCCGCTGATGACGTTGAGGCCGATGCCGCCGACGCCGATCACGACCGCGGTGTCGCCGGGCCTCACGCGGGCGGCGTTGATCGCGGCGCCGACCCCGGTGATCGTGGCGCAGCCCAGCACGGAGGCCTGGGGGAAGGGGATCCGGTCTGAGATCGCGACGAGCTGGTTCTCGTGCACGAGCGCGCGCTCCGCGAAGGCGGCGGTGCCGAACATCGGGAGCACCGGCCGCCCCTCCGCGTCGGTGAGGCGCGGGGGCTGCTCCGGTCCGCGCATGAGCTCCATGCCGCTGCGGCAGCGGAAGGTCTCGCCGGAGAGGCAGGCGGTGCAGTGCCCGCAGAACTGCACGAGCGACGCGACGACGTGCTGGCCGGGCGCGAAGTCGCGGACCTCGGGGCCGACCGCGGCGACGACGCCGGCCAGCTCGTGGCCGAGCACGGCGGGGAAGGGGATGCCGAAGTCGACGGTCGCGAAGTGGAGGTCGGAGTGGCAGAGTCCCGCAGCGCGGATCTCTACGAGCACCTCGCGGCCGATGGGATCGGCGATGCTCAGCTCCTCGACGGCGAATCCCTCGCCGAGCCCTCGGATGACCGCTGCCTTCATGATTCTCCCATCCGTTTCATCGACGGCGCCGGTCGGGCGAGCGGCGCGGGCCGCGGGCTTCGACGCGGCGGCCTCGTGGCCACCGTAGTGCGGATCGCGGCACCGGGATACGACCTGGAGGCAAGGCCGGGGTGAAATCCCTGCACGAAGCGCCGGCCCGGCCGGTCGCAATGGGGCAGTAGTCGCGGGTGCGACCGGGCGGCACCCGCGACTACTGCCCCATTGCGCCGCGGGGGTCGGGGTCGGGAGAGGGGCGCGGCGACCCTTCGCCGCCGCCCTCCTGCTCGTCGAGCAGCGCGAGGCCTCTGCGCGCCCAGGCGATCTCGGCGGTCGCGCGATCCACCTTGCCCTCGTAGGCGAAGAGCTTGAACGCGACGATCCGATCCCACTCCTCGGGCGGGCTCACGGCGAGGCGCTGCTGCAGCGTGGGGCTCGTGCGCTCGCGGATGTCCCGCATCTGGTGCTCGGCGATCTCGCGCACGGCCTCGTAGTTCTCGATGTGCTCGAGCAGGCGCCTTCTCGCCTCGCCCGCAGGCGCCCATTCGAAGTACGCGGCGAGGAGATGGGCCTGGTCGCGTTCCGCCGTGTAGCTCAGGGGCGTGCTCTGCCACTCGGCGAGGGCGAGCCGGCCGGCCGGCGTGATCGAGTACTCGGTCTTCGTCGCGTGCTTCCTGCCCCAGGGCACCTCGCGCGCCTCGAGCAGCCCCTCCTTCTGCATTCTGCGCAGGGCCGGGTAGATCTGGGAATCCGGCGCGTTCCAGAGGTGGCCGACGGAGGCGCCGAATCGCTTGGCCGCGTCATAGCCCGTGAGCGGACCCGCGGAGATGAGCGCGAGCAGCGCGGGCCTCAGGCTCATGGCCGACTCCTCTCGTGGTTCGTGGTTCGCTGCTCGTGCACCGCATCAGGCGCTGCTGCTGACGCCGCGGGACTTCTTCGCAAGGGTACCGCGAGGGGAGAGCACCGCGAGCTAAATAACTATGTGTATAGTTATTTCACCGCCGCGATCCACCGACCCGAGGCGCGCGGCGACCCCTCTGGAGCAAAGGAGCACCGATGACCGTTCACGCGCTGTCGAGTTCGACCGCGAAGCTGCTGACCTACCCGCTGAACGCCTGGTACGTCGCCGCCTGGGACTACGAGGTCACGGCGAAGGGCATTCTCTCCCGCACGATCGCGGGGCGCCCGCTCGCCCTCTACCGCACGCAGGCGGGCGGGCCCGTTGCGCTCGCCGACGCCTGCTGGCACCGTCTCGCCCCGCTCTCCCAGGGCAAGCTCGTCGGCGACGACGAGATCCAGTGCCCCTACCACGGCCTGCGGTTCAACCCGGCCGGGCGGTGCACCGGCATGCCGGCCCAGGAGACGCTGAACCCCTCGGCGACCGTGCCCTCCTTCCCCGTGGTCGAGCGCTACCGCTACCTCTGGGTGTGGCTCGGCGACCCCCTGCTCGCCGACCCGGCGACCATCCCCGACATGCACCAGCTCGACTCGACGGAGTGGGCGGGGGACGGCCAGACGATCCACGCGCCGTGCAACTACCAGCTCGTGCTCGACAACCTCATGGACCTCACGCACGAGGAGTTCGTGCACTCCTCGTCGATCGGGCAGGAGGAGCTGAGCGAGTCCGAGTTCCACGTCACCCACGACGGCAGCACGGTCACCGTCACCCGCTGGATGCTCGGCATCGACCCGCCCCCTTTCTGGCTGAAGAACATGCGCGACAGGTTCCCCGGCTTCTCGGGCAAGGTCGACCGCTGGCAGATCATCCACTACACCTTCCCCTCGACCATCTGCATCGACGTGGGCGTGGCCGAGGCGGGCACGGGCGCGCCCGAGGGCGATCGCTCCCGCGGCGTCAACGGCTACGTGATGAACACCATCAGCCCCGAGGGGGATCGCAGCTGCCACTACTTCTGGGCCTTCATGCGCAACTACCGCCTCGAGAGCCAGACCATCACCACGCAGCTGCGGGACGGCGTGCACGGGGTGTTCGGCGAGGACGAGGCCATGCTGAAGGCGCAGCAGGACGCCATCGACGCGAACCCGGACTACGAGTTCTACAACCTGAACATCGACGCCGGCGGCATGTGGGTGCGCCGGCTGCTCGAGCGGGCGCTCGAGGCCGAGGGCCGCGGCGTCGCCGCGCCGCCGGCGGGGGAGTACCGGCTCACCCCCTCGGCGGCGCGGGTCGAGGCGGGGGTCTAGCGCGTGGCGGCCGACAAGCAGGTCGAGT
>CALMSE010000254.1 GCA_937872275.1 uncultured Leucobacter sp.
ACCTCGGGCCAGCCGTAGTTGCCGCCCGCCTCGATCGCGTTGAGCTCGTCCCAGGTGTTCTGCCCGAATTCGCTGGCGTAGAGGGTGCCGTCGGGCGCCCAGGCGAGACCCTGCGGGTTGCGGTGCCCGAGGCTGTACACCGGCGACCGCGGGAAGGGGTTGTCCTCGGGCACGCCTCCCTCGGGGGTGAGGCGCAGGATCT
Source organism: uncultured Leucobacter sp. (assembly GCA_937872275.1). Taxonomy (GTDB): domain Bacteria; phylum Actinomycetota; class Actinomycetes; order Actinomycetales; family Microbacteriaceae; genus Leucobacter. The sequence goes on from CALMSE010000254.1 coordinate 203, forward strand.
TGCCGGCGAGCGAGTCGGGATCCTGCGCCGCATCCGGCCGCCCGGCATCGCCCGCGGTCGCGTAGAGCATGCCGTCGGGGCCGAAGGCGATGCGGCCGCCGTTGTGGTTGCCCGCGGCGGGGATGCCGTCGAGGATCGCCTCGGCGGGTCCGAGCGCGAGGGATCCCGGTGCGCCCCGGAGCTCGTAGCGCTCGATCCGGTTCCCGTCGCCCGCCGTGGAGGAGACGTAGAGGAACCCCTCGTGCGCGACGAGGCCGAGCAGTCCGCCCTCGCCCCTCGGAACGACCCCGGCGATCACGGCGACCTCGCGGAAGGCCCCGTCGGCGTCGAGCTCGAGCACGCGGGCGCTGTCGCGCTCGCTGACGAGCGGGGTTCCCTCGTGGAAGGCGATCGACCAGGGGGCCTCGAGGTGCTCGGCGACGGTCTCGGGGAGGCCGAGCGGCGGTGCGCCACCCGGGGCGGGGGTCGGCGCGGCGCCCCCGCCGGTCTCGGGCGAGCAGGCGGTCAGGGCGCCGAGGGCGAGCAGGGCGGCGAGAATCCCTCCCGCTGGTCGTCGCCCGGCGCCCATGGACGCCCTCCCTCCCGCTTCGCGGCCGTGTCGCTGCCTCCAACGTTAGGCCGAACCGCGCCGCAGCGGGAGCCCCTTCCGCCATCGGCGAGCAGGCGATGCCGCGGGGGGACCATGCCGGCCGCGGGTGGGGCTCGCCCATCCGATCGAGACTCGCCCGCGTCGATGCGGGGGTGCCGCACCGAATCGGCCCGTCGGGGTCGAGAGGGCCGCCGAGTCCGGCGCTCGGGCGAGCGTTCGGGCCGAGATCTGCATTCGGGCCGAGATCTGCACTCGGGCCGAGATCTGCACTCGGGCCGAGCCTTCTCCGGGCTCCTCTCGGCCCGAGTGCAGATCTCGGCCCGAACGAGACCCGTCGCGCGCAGTCACGACGGGTCGGCGAGCTCGATCGGGCGGCGACTCGCGGATCGGGGTCGACCGGCCGGGCTCCGCGACGAGAACGACGAGCGCGCGGATCCGCTCGCGGCTCAGCCTGCGGCGAGGATGCGGGCCTTCTGAGCCTCGAACTCGGCCTCGGTCAGCACGCCGGAATCCCGCAGCTGGCCGAGCTGGGCGAGCTGCTGCAGCATGTCGCCGCCGGGAGCGGGAGCGGGAGGAGCGGGAGCGGCGGCCGCCGGAGCCGGCTGCGCAACCTGCTGCGCCTGCTGATCCTCCGCCGCCCAGCGCCGCTGCTGCCTGCGGTGGACGTTGCCCGCCACGCGGGTGGCGACGGATGCGCGAACGGCGGTGCGGAACAGGCTCACGGCTGGGCTCCTTCGATATCGGTCAGGGCGGGATCGAGGTCTGCCGGGTCGACGCCGCCCGACCAGAGCTCGCGGCCGCCGGCCTCGACCACCCGGGCCGCGAGGGGCGCCAGGCTGCGATCCTCGTAGACGATGACGAGGGCGAGCTCCTCGGGTCCGAGCTCGGCGCCGAGCGCCCGCAGATCGTCCTCGTCGAGGAGGCCGGACTCCGCGCCCTCGAACTCGGAGAGGTCGAAGCCCCCATCGTGCCGCAGCACCTGCAGCCGCTGCCGCTCGGCGACACCGCCCTCCCCCGCGGCGAGAACCTCCAGATCGAGCAGCTCGATGGCGCCGGAGTCGACCCGGTCGAGGAGCGAGCGGAGGATCGGATCGGCATCCGCGCTCCGGGGGAGCACGAACGCCGCGTAATCGATCGGACCGGCGAATGCGTGTGTGGCCATGGCCTCAGTGTACGGGCTCTCGCCGGTCCGCAGCCCTGGCCGCGTCCGATCCGTCGCGCTTCAGCGCGCGTCGCTCGCGCCCGCCTTCGAAGAGCAGGTAGAGCACCGGGACGAGGATCAGGGTGAGCGCGGTCGAGGAGACGAGGCCGCCGATGACGACGATCGCGAGATCCTGACTGATGAAGCCGCTCGATCCGGTCACGCCCAGCGCCATCGGGACGAGGGCGAAGATCGTGGCGAGCGCGGTCATGAGGATGGGGCGGAGGCGCTGCCTCGCGCCGTTGAACACCGCGTCGCGCACGCTCTGCCCCTGCTTGCGGTACTGGTTGACGAGGTCGATGAGCACGATGGCGTTCGTCACCACGATGCCGATCAGCATCAGCATGCCGATGAGCGCCGAGATGCCGAGCGGGCGCCCGGTGGCGAGGAGCAGCACGATGGCCCCGGTCGCGGCGAACGGGATCGACACGAGCAGGATGAGCGGCTGCGCGAGGGAGCGGAACGTCGCGACGAGCAGCAGGAAGACGATCGCGATCGCGGCGAGCATGGCGAGTCCGAGCTGCGAGAACGACTCCTGCTGCGTCTGCGCGAGTCCGCCGAGCGTGGCGCTCGTGCCCGCGGGCATGTCGAGCCCCTCGAGACGCCGCTCGACCTCCGCGGTGACCGCCCCCAGCTCGCCTTCGGCGGGGGTGACCGAGACGGTGGCGATCAGCTCTCCGTCCTGGCGCGTCACGGAGGTGGCCACCACCACCTTCTCCACCGTCGCGAGATCGGCGAGCTGCACCATTCCGGTCGCGGTCGGGATCCGGAGCTGCTGCAGTTCGGCGACGGTCTGCGGCGCCGGTGCCGAGTCGACGAAGATGCGGTACTCCTCGTCGTCGATCGTCACCTGGCCGATGCTCTGCGGCGAGAGGACCCCGCCGATCATGCCGAGCAGCTGGATCTCCGTGAGGCCGTGCACGAGGGCCGCCGGGCGGTCGACGGTGATCTGGGTGATCGGCTGCGCCGGAGCGAGGTCGCTCACGACCTCGGCGGCGTTCGGCGTGTCCCGGAGCGCCGCGTACACGCTCTCGGCCGCCGCCGCGAGATCGGATTCGCCCGCGGCGCGCACGAGCACGTCGACGGATCCGCCGAAGCCGCCCATCGCCGCGCCGTCGGAAAGGCTCACCTCGCCGGGGCCGTCGAGCTCGGCGAATCGCTCGCGGACCTCCTCCTGGAGGGCGCTCTGGTCGGCACCCGGATCGGTGTTCGCGATGAAGGTGGCCGTGCCGCCTCCCCCGCCGAGCATGGCGGAGAAGTCGCCGGATCCGCCCCCGCTCGAACCGGCCATGAGCATGACGTCTTCGACTCCGTCGACGCCGAGCAGCGCCGCCTCCACCTGGTGCGCGCCGTCCGAGACGGTGTCGAGGTCCGCCCCAGCGGGGAAGGTCTGGGTCGCCATGATCATGTTCTGCCCCGTGCTCCCGATGAAGTCGATCTTCAGCAGGGGGACGAGCGAGACCGTGATCACGAGGAGCAGGGCCGACGAGACGATGGTGATGACGGGGTGCTTCTGCGTGCCTCGCAGGATCGGCCGGTAGGCGCGCTGCAGCCGGCTGCGGTGCTCCTTCTCCTCCGCCGCCAGACGGATCGCCTCGGGATCGGCGGGCTGCTCGGCCTGCGCAGCGGCCTCCCCGCGGATCGCGCGAGAACGCGACACGTTCTCGCGCGATCGATCCGCGCGCAGGAACCAGTACGAGAGCACCGGCACGATCGTGAGGGCGACGAGCAGCGAGGAGAGCATCGCGATCGTGACCGTGAGCGCGAAGGGCGCGAACAGCTCGCCGACCATGCCGCCGACCATCGCGATCGGCAGGAACACGGCGACGGTCGTGAGCGTCGACGACGTGATCGCGCCGGCCACCTCGCGCACCGCGGCCAGGATCGCCTGCACCTTGGCCTCGCCGTAGGAGAGGTGACGCTTGATGTTCTCGATCACGACGATCGAGTCGTCGACCACGCGGCCGATCGCGATCGTGAGCGCGCCCAGCGTCAGCATGTTCAGCGAGTAGCCGCCGAGATTCAGGCCGATGAAGGTCACGAGCACCGACAGCGGGATCGAGATCGCCGTGACGACGGTCGAGCGCAGCGAGAAGAGGAAGAGCAGGATCACGACGATCGCGAAGAGCAGGCCGAGCAGTCCCTCGATCGCGAGGTGCTGGATCGACTCCTCGATGAACGGCGCCTGGTCGAAGACGATCGTCAGCTCGAGGCCGGGATGATCGCCCTCCAGCTCGGAGATCGCCTCGGCCGCCGCGTGCGAGATCGCGACGATGTCGGCGTTCTGGTTCGCCGTGATCGATATCGACAGCGCCTCGGCCCCGTTCATGCGGGTGATCGAGGTCTGGGGCTCGGTGACGAGTTCGACGGCCGCCACCTCGCCGATGCTGACGACGGCACCGGGCTGGGTCCGGCTCGCGAGGGGGAGCCCGCTGATGTCTTCGAGGGAGGCGACCGCAGTGCCGCCCTGCACCGGAAGCGAGGCGCCGTCGTCGGAGACGCTGCCGAGCGGCAGGGTCATCCCGTTCGCCTGCAGGGCCTGGGCCAGATCCTGCGCGCTGAGGCCGTGCGTCGCGAGCGCGAGCTGGTCCGGGGTGATCACCACGCGCTCGACGGCGTCGCCCGAGACCGCCGCCGAGCGCACCCCCGCGATCGATTCCAGCCGGGGCACGACGGAATCGGCGAGCGTGCTCGAGAGCGCGGCGATGTCGTCGCCCTCCGACGAGGCCGTCATGAAGATGACCGGGATGTCGGCGGTGCTGCCCGAGACGAGCCGCGGCTCCGCGTCGCTCGGCAGGACGCCGGAGAGGGAGTTCAACGCCTGCTCCACGGAGGCGCGGAGCTCGTCGACGTCGGCGCCGTAGGCGTAGGCGATCGACACCGTCGACAGGCTCGACGACGAGGTCGCGACGACCTGCTCGACGTTCTCGAGATCGGCGACGGCGCGGGAGATCGGCACGCCGACCTGCTGGTCCATCACCTCGGGGCTGGCACCGGGAACGACCGTGACGACCGTGGTCTGCGGCAATTCGATCGACGGGATCAGTTCTTGCTTCAGCTGGGTCATCGAGAAGACGCCGAAGGCGGCGATCAGGATCGTGATGAGCGCGACCAGCATGCGGTTGGCCAGGCTGAAACGGGCGAGTCGGAACACGGGGGCACCACCGGACGGTCAGGAGGACGGATCGCCGCCCAGGGGAATGGTTTGCGTGAGGCAAAGCTTAGCTTCGCACTAAGTATCACTGGCTGAGTCGTTGCTGGGAGGGGCCGATAGCCTGGGGACGTGGATATCGACGAGGATGCGGAGCGCCAGGCCCTGCTCACCGAGTTGCTCGGGATTCAGGCCGAGCTCGAGGCGTCGTTCGTGCCCGACATCGTCGAGCCGGTGCTCTCGCTCCGCCTCACCATGCAGCAGCTCAAGGTGCTCACGATCCTCGTGACCGAGCCCGAGGGCAGCACGATCCAGGCCCTCGCGAAGACCGTCGGCGTCTCCCTCGCGACCATGTCGGGGATCGTCGATCGCCTCGAGTCGCAGGCCATGATCGCGCGCACGCCGGATCCGCAGGATCAGCGCGTGCGCCGAGTCGATGCGACCCAGCTCGGCCGGCGGACCGTGCAGCGGTTGATCGCCGCACGCCCGGAGCTCAGCCGCACGCCGCTCGGCCTGCTCGCCATCGAGGACCTCCGGGCGCTCACCCAGGGCGTGCGGGCGCTGCTCCGGGTATCCCGGGACGGCTCCGAGCGCCCCGAGAAGCCCTCCGACTGACCGACGCAGCGGAGCAGGGCCCGGATCGCAGCGCCCGGCATGAGCCTGCGGGCCGCTCCCCAGCGTCATGGGACTCGGAGATGTCAGGGATCTCGGACGAGAATGCCGGAAACGATCCGAGATGCGTGACATCTCCGAGTTTCGCGACGGATCGTGGGACCGCGAAACGATCCCGCACGGACACGGCCGGAGATCCGTCCGCGCGAGGTCAGGATGGGTGCGGTGGCCGCCCGCTAGTTCCGAGAGCCCTGCTCGCGCGGTTCGTATCCGGCATCGATCAGCGTCTCCGCGCGTTCGGTGATCGGGGAGAAATCGAGCATGTCGCTGTGCAGGCCGAGGTCGCGGTCGGCGTGCAGGGCCATGGCGTGAGCGGCGTCCCGCACGCTCCGCGCCTCGATGGCCTGCAGCAGCGCGCGATGGTCGGCCATCATCGTCTCGCGCGTCGCCCCCAGGAAGACGAGCCCCTGCCGTTCGGCCTCGCCCAGCGCCTGCATCACCCCGGTGTAGAGGTCGAGCAGCAGCTTGCTGCCGCTCGCCTCGACGATCAGGCGGTGGAAGGAGCCCTCGCGCAGGATGTGGTTGCAGTGCTCCCCCTCCTGCCGGTTCGCGGCGTCACCCGCGCCCCCGGCCCCGCCGTCGCCCGCCCCGCCGGTCAGCGTGCGCTCGTAGCTGGCCCGCAACGCGGCGAGCTGCTGGTCCGTGCGTCGGATCGCCGCCGCCTGCGCCGCCTCGATCTCGAGCGAACGACGGTAGACGAGCACCTCCTCGAGATCGTGATCGGCGAGGAACTCGGCGAGGATCGAGCCGACCGGGGTGCGCGAGCGCACGTAGGTGCCGACGCCCGGCACCGTCTGCAGCATGCCGAAGGTCGCGAGCGATCGGACGGCCTCGCGCACGGTCGACTTCCCGACGCCGATGAGCTCCATGAGCTCGGGCTCCTTCGGGATGAGCTCGCCGACCTCCCATTCCCCGCTCCGGATCTTGGCACGCAGGAACGCGAGCGTGTCTCGCGCTTTCTGCGAACCGCGTGGCGTGCTGGCGGGCATGGGTCTCCGGTCGGGTCGATCCCTCGACTATACCGATCGGAGACGCCTACAGCCCGCCGACCCATTCGGTGAGGGCCGCGAGTCCGTCGACGGTGGCGGTGAGGCCGAGTGCCTGCACCTGGCGCCCCTCGACCCGCAGCATGCGGTCCCCCGCGACGGCGGGCAGCGCGGCGACCGCGGGGCTGCCGAGCAGCTCGGCGAACATGCGGTCGCCGGTGCCGTTCATGTCGATGAGCACGATCCCGTCCGGGTCCGCCTGCACGATCTGCTCGGCACTGATCGGGCCGGTGCGGTCGATGCCGAGCTCGGCGGCGACGTTCTGCGCGCCGGCGAGCTCGAGCAGCACGATCGGGTAGGCGTCGCCCGCGGTGACGAAGGGGCGGCCGGCCTGATTCGTGAGCACGAGCACGCGGGGCGATGCGCCCGCATCCGCGGGCGCCTCCGCGGCCTCGGCGGCGAGCCCGCTGTCGATCCGCTCGACGAGTTCGGCCGCGGCGGCCTCGGTTCCGGTGGCCTGGCCGATCAGCCCGATGTTGGTATCGAGGGCGGCGGGGCTCACCCATGAGGCGGGCAGCTGCAGCGCGGGGATTCCGGCCTGCTGCAGCACCTCGGCGATGGGCTCCTCGTTGCCGTGCCTCGCGCTCATCACGACGAGGTCGGGCTCCAGCGAGATCACGGTCTCGGCCTCGACCTCCGAGGCGACCGGGAAGGTCGCGGGTACGGCGCCGAGCTCCGCGATGTGGCCGCCGAGCGCAGGGCTCAGCACCGCCTCGGGGATGAGCACCACCCGGCCCGCGAGGCCGAGTTCTGCGAGCACCTCGGCGCTCTCGTAGTCGAGGGCGGCGATGCGCTGCGGCTCGGCGCCGATCGTGAGCGTCGATGCGGCGCCGCCCCCGCTCGCGGGGACCTCGATGGTGCGCGGCCAGGCGGCCTCGGCGGCCTCGGCCCCGGT
>CALMSE010000255.1 GCA_937872275.1 uncultured Leucobacter sp.
CGCTCGGCATCGCCGCGATCGCGGCACGTGCCCGGGTAGGCGCCGGGCGGATCGTGCGGCGCGGTCGGCGCCTCGGCGATCTCGCGCCGCGTGCACGTGCACTCGTAGACGAGGCCGGCCGCCTCGAGCCGAGCGATGGCGGCCTCGTGCGCAGAGCCCCGCGCGGTCTGCAGCACCGGCTCTGCGTCCCAGTCGAGGCCCAGCGCTGCGAGGTCCGCGAGCTGCCGCCCGGCCGTGCCCGCGTCGCGGGCGCGATCCAGGTCCTCGATGCGCATGAGGAAGCGACGCCCGCTCGTCCGGGCGAAGAGCCAGGCCAGCATCGCGGTGCGGAGGTTGCCGAGGTGCAGCTCGCCCGAGGGGCTCGGAGCGTAGCGACCGGCGCCGGCGGGGGGATGCACTCCTCCATCCTCCCACGAGGTGCCAGAATGGCCGCATGAGCACCGAAGCGCCGGCGAACGTCGAACTCGATCCCGAGAACCACCCCGACAGCGCGGCGCATCCTGGCGCCTGGCGGGCCCCGGCCTCGGCGGCCGAGCGGACCGAAGCCGGGCGACTGCTGCGCCGCCGGCTGCCGCGTCGCGCGCTCGGCGCCCTGACGACGGCGGGCAGGCGCGACCCGCTCGCGATACTCGACGAGCAGAACGCGGGCAGGCTGCAGGATCTGCTGCCGCTGCGCGCGGAGCGCATGTCGCAGAGCCCCTTCGCCTTCTACCGCGGCACGGCCGCGATCATGGCGGCGGATCTCGCCGCGGACGCCCACACCGGCATCGTCGTGCCCGCCTGCGGCGACGCCCACATCTCGAACTTCGGCTTCTACGCCTCGCCCCAGCGCACGCTCGTGTTCGACCTCAACGACTTCGACGAGGCCGCCTGGGGCCCGTGGGAATGGGACCTCAAGCGCATGATCGCGAGCGTCGTCATCGCGGGCCAGGCGAGCTCGCGCGACGAGGCCGCGATCCGCACCGCCGTGCTGACCTCGGTACGGGCCTATGCTCTCGCGATCCGAGGGGCCTCCGCCATGAGTCCGCGCGACCGATTCTTCACCCACCTGGACGCCGAGGCGGGGCTCCCCAACCTCGATGCGGCCTCGCAGAGAGTGCTGCGTCGCGCCATCAAGCAGGCGAGGAAGCGCACCGGCGAACGCGCGGCGCGCAAGATCACGGTGCTCGGCGAGGAGGGCCGCCTGCGCTTCGTCGAACAGCCGCCGACGATGACCCGCCTCGAGGCCGAGTCGGAGCAGCGGCTGCACCGCATGGTGCGGCGCTACCTCGAGAGCGCCAACGCCGACATCAGGCTGCTGATGCGCCACTACGTGCTGAGCGACACCGCGCGCCGCGTGGTCGGGGTGGGCAGCGTCGGCACCCGCTGCGCGCTCGCGCTGATGCAGGACGGCGACGGCAACGCGCTGCTGCTGCAGAGCAAGGAGGCCAACCGCAGCGTGCTCGAGCAGTACGGCGGCATCCCGCAGCCGCGCGTCTTCACCGCGCTCGTCGCGGAGCACGGCGAGGGGGCGCGGGTGGTCGGCATGCAGCGCATCATGCAGGCCGTCTCGGATCCGCTGCTCGGGTATCTGAGGATCGACGGCCTCGATCTCTACGTGCGCCAGTTCCGCGATATGAAGGGCGGCATCGAGGCTGAGGATCTCGAGGACGGCCCATTCGCCTCCTACGCGCAGGCCTGCGCCGTGACGCTCGCCCGCGCGCACGCGCAGTCGCCGTTCGCGCCCATGATCAGCGGCTACGTCGGCGGCGGTCGCACCCTCGGCGAGGTGCTGCTCGGCTGGGGTCACGCCTACGCCGAGCTGTCGCGGGGAGACCACGGGCGCTTCGCCGCCGCGCAGGGGTGACCGCGCGGCGGTCGCGGCTCAGTCGAGGAAGATGTCGGGGAAGAGCTCCTCGTCGCGCGTGCCCGGCACCGCGGCATAGCGCGAGAAGTCGGCGACGCCCGCGGCCTCGAGCACGTCCTCGACGATGAGCGAGCGGCCCGTCAGCTCCCGGGAGGGGGTCGTGAGCACCTCGTAGGCCGCGTCGGCGTAGATCTCGGGGGTGCGCGAGCGCGCCATGATGCGGTCGCCCCCGAGCAGGTTCTGCACCGCCGCGGTGGCGATGGTCGTGCGCGGCCAGAGCGTGTTCGCGGCGATCCCCTCCCCCGCGAACTCCGCCGCGAGGCCGAGCGTGACGAGGCTCATGCCGTACTTCGCGAGGGTGTAGCCGGTGTGCGCTCCGAGCCACTTCGGGCTCGCATGGACCGGAGGCGACAGCGAGAGGACGTGGGGGTTCTCGGCCTCGCGCAGCGCGGGGATCGCGGCCCGGGAGAGCATGAAGGTGCCGCGCACGTTCACGCCCTGCATCAGGTCGTACTTCTTCGGCGCGAGGTCGAGCGTGCGCGAGAGGTCGATGACGCTGGCGTTGTTGACGACCGCGTCGATACCGCCGAACTCGGCGACCGCCGCGTCGACCGCGCGGGCGATGTCGTCGTCCTCGCGCACGTCGCCGAGCACGGGGAGCGCCCGCCCTCCCGCGGCCCGGATCGCCTCGGCCGCGGTATGGATCGTGCCCTCGAGCCTCGGGTGGGGCCTGTCGGTCTTGGCGAGCAGCACGACGTTCGCGCCGTCGCGGGCCGCCCGCAGCGCGATCGCGAGTCCGATGCCCCGGCTTCCGCCCGACATCAGCACGGTCTTCCCCTCGAGCGTCATGGTGCATCCCTTCGATCGATCGCCGTATTCATCCGTGGCATGATCGTCTCATGCGCATTCTCTCGATTCAAAGCTCGGTCGCCTACGGCCACGTCGGCAACTCCGCCGCGGTCTTCCCGCTGCAGCGCATGGGTCACGAGGTCATGCCGGTCTTCACCGTGGTCTTCTCGAATCACACGGGCTACGGATCGTGGAAGGGGCCGCTGCTCTCGGGGCAGAACGTGCGCGACGTCGTCGCCGGCATCGACGAGCGCGGCGGGCTCGACGACGTCGAGCTGGTGCTGAGCGGCTACCAGGGCGGCGACGACATCGGCGACGCGATCCTCGATGCCGTGGCGCTCGTGAAGGAGCGGAATCCCGGCGCCGTGTACGCCTGCGACCCGGTGCTCGGAAGCGCGGACTCGGGGTGCTTCGTGGCGCCCGAGGTGCAGCACCTGATCCGCGACCGCGTCGTGCCCCGGGCCGACCTCATCACGCCCAACCAGTTCGAGCTGGGCTTCATCACGGGTACCTCTCCGCTCACCCTCGACGAGACTCTCGAGTCGGTCGAGCTCGCCCGCGCGCAGGGGCCCGGCAGCGTGCTCGTCACGAGCGTGCTCCGGCCCGACCGGCCCGAGGGCACCATCGAGATGCTCGCGGTCACGCCCGACGGCGCCTGGATCGTGCAGACGCCCCAGCTGCCGTTCAAGGCGAACGGCTCGGGCGACGTGACGGCGGCGCTGTTCTCGTCGCAGCTGCGCGCCACCGGAGACCCCGGGGCGGCGCTCGCCCGAACCGCCGCGAGCGTCTTCGAGCTGCTCGAGAACACCCTCGAGTCGGGCGATCGAGAGCTGCGGCTCGTCGAGTCGCAGGAGGCGTACGTGAATCCGCGCCGCGCCTTCGAGGTCGAGCGGATCCGGTAGTCCGGCGCGGGCGGGTCCGGGACAGGAGGTGCGAGCATGGCCGTCTGGGACACGCGTGCGCTGCCCGAGGGCGAGCAGTTCGAGTACTACCAGCAGGTCATCTGCCGCGCCTTCGTGCCGCTCCTGCCGATCGCCTCGCGGGGCGACGGGGGCTTCGCCTCGACGGTCGAGACGCTGCCGCTCGGCGCCCTGAATCGCGCGAGCGTCGCCTCGCAGCGTCAGGCCACGCATCACGGGCCGAGCGAGGTCTCCGCGACGAGCGAGGCCTACTACTTCGTGAACCTCCAGCTCCGCGGCCGTTGCCTCGCCCGCCAGGGCGGCACGGAATCGGTCGTCGCCCCGGGTCAGTTCACCGTGCTCGACACGACGCGTCCGTTCTACCTCGACTTCGACTCGGACTGGAGCATGCTGTCGTTCCGACTGCCGCACGAGCACCTCGCGGGGCGGCTGCCGGGCGACCGCCTGCCCCTCGCCGCCGCGATCGACGACGGGGGCGCCGGGTCGGCCGCGATCGGCCTCACGCGCACCCTGTGGTCGATGCGCGACGATCTTCCCGCTCATGCGGCGGAGGATCTCGCGCGCGCCTTCGCCGCCGCGGTCTCCGCCGCGCTCGGGGCTGCGGCCTTCGACGACGGCGAGCTGCTCCCTGAGACGACCCGCGCCGTCGTGGTGCAGTACCTCCGCGACCGGCTCGCGGATCCGTCGTTGTCGGTGCGGAGCGTGAGCCGGGCGCTGGCGCTGTCGCCGCGCCGCCTGCACGCGCTGTTCGAGGGCGCCGACGAGACCTTCGCCGCCACGCTGCGCGGGCTCCGGATGCGGCGGGCCGTGGAGCTCTTGGCCGATCCGCGCCCGTCGATCACCGCGGTGGGCGAGGCCGTCGGCTATCCCGATCCCGCCTCATTCGCCCGTGCGTTCCGCGGCGCCTTCGGGGCTCCCCCGAGCGCATTCCGGCACCGGGCGCACGAATCGCACGGCACCGGCGCACGAATCGCCTAGCCCCGCGCGGCTCGGGCCCGGATGCTGGTCGGAGGAGGGATCGGCGAAGGCCGATCCGCGTTCTGCGCAGAAGGAGACCCCGATGACCGTTTCATTCGCACTCAGCCCCGAGCAGCAGCGGCTGAAGGAGGGCGCTCGCGCCTTCGCCCGGGGCGTGCTGGCCCCGCTGATGGAGGAGGTGCGCGCGGAGCGCGACCCGCTGACGCGCGCGCTGCTGATGAAGCCCGCCGTCGAGGCCGCGGTCGCCGCGGGCATGCTCCGCGGCCTGATCCCCGAGCCCTTCGGCGGCACGGCGTCCAACGGCGTCGACGCCGCGATCTTCATCGAGGAGATCGCCGCCGAGTCGCCCGACTTCTTCATCACCATGGCCGGGCCGCTCATCGCACTCGCCCCCGTGTACGAGGCCGGCACGCCGGAGCAGATCGAGCGCTTCGTCTCGCCCTTCCTCGCCTCGGAGGGGGCGCCCGTCGCGGCCATGGCGTTCAGCGAGCCGGCGGGCAGCGCGAACTTCGGCGCACCGGCCCCCGCCGACGGCGTGCTCACCACCGCGGTGCCCGACGGCGACGAGTGGGTCGTCAACGGCCGCAAGGCCTGGTCGTCGCTGCTGCCGGGCTGGGACGGCGACGGCCCCGACCTCATGACGATCGTCTGCCGCACCCCCGGCGGCGTCTCGCTCGTCGTCGCCGAGCGCGCGCAGCTCGCGGGCCGCATCGAGGTCGAGGAGTACTACGATCTGCCCGGCCTCAAGGGTTGCATGACCTGCCGCGTGCGGCTTCGCGACGTGCGGGTGCCGCGCTCGCACCTCATCGGCGACGAAGGCGACGGCGTGCGCCTCACGCTCAACGCCTTCATGGCGAGCGGCGCCTCGATCGGCACCTTCGCCACTGCCGCCGCGCGGAAGGCGTGGGAGGTCGCCTACGAGTTCGCGAGCACCCAGAGGCGCGGCGGCGCCACCCCGATCATCGATCACCAGGCGGTCTCCGATGCCCTCGCCGACGCGAAGGGGCGGATCGAGGCGATGCGCCTGCTCGGTTGGCGCGCGCTCGACGCCGTGATCGCCCGGGATGCCGCAGCCGGCGAGCTCGCCCTGCACTCGAAGGTGTTCGGCTCGGAGACCGGGCTCGCGGTCGTGAACGACCTCGTCAAGGTCGTCGGGGTGACCGCGTACGACGAGCGCTTCCCGCTCGTGCGCCACCTCGCCGACGCACTCGCCTATCCGATCATCGAGGGCAGCAACACCGGCGTGCGCCGCCGCCAGCTGCACGGCATCATGACCGCGGAGGGCTTCGATCCCCTCACCGCGTCCGGGCTCGCCTGAAGCCGGGCGGCGAGGCGGCGGTCGTCGGCCCCGAGGCCTTCGTGCTCGCGGTCGAGGGCGTCCTCCGGCCGGGCGGCCCCGTCACGCGGTCTCGGCCGGCACGAGGCGCGAGGCGACCCAGGTGGTGATCGGCACCGCGAGCACGAGCCCGATGCTGCCGCAGAGGGTGCGCACGATCTCGATCGCGATGCTCTCGCCGCTCAGCAGGGAGAGCAGGGGCCGATCGTAGAGGGAGATCAGGATCAGCGTGCCGATCGCCGCGCCGACGTACGCGAAGAACACCGTGTAGACGGTCGAGGCGATGTGGTCGCGGCCGATCCGCATCGCCCGCGCGTAGATCTCCCGTCGGGTCATCGCGGGCGCCGCGGCGCGCAGCTCCCACACCGACGAGGCCTGGGTGATGGTGACGTCGTTGAGGATGCCGAGACCGGCGATGAGGACGGAGCAGGCGAGCAGCCCGCGGAAGTCGATGCCGCCGACGGTGCCCGCCAGGAGGCCGGTCGCCTCGTCGCCCACGCCGCTCAGCCGTGTGAGTCTCACCGAGAGCGCCGAGATGCCGGAGATGATGAGGATGCCGCAGAGCGTGCCGAGCAGCGCCGCCGCCGTGCGCATGCTGAAGCCGTGCACGAAGAAGAGGGTGACGAACATGATGGCGCTCGAGGCGACCATGCCGATGAGGAGCCCCGGCCCGCCTCCGACGAGCGCCGGCAGCGCGAATGCGAGCAGCACGAAGGCGCTGATGCCGAGCGCGGGGAGGGCGAGCAGCCCGCGGAGCCGCCCGACGGCGATCACGACCGCGACGAACACAAGGGCGAGGGCGAGCAGGGGCCAGTGCCGCTGCACGCCGATCGCGACGTAGCCGCCGGTGCCGGGATAGGCGGCCAGCTCGAGGCGGTCGCCCGCCTCGAGCCCGGCCCGCGTCTGGCTGCCGCGCAGCTCCACGGAGACGACGCGTCCCGCATCCTCGCCGCTGCGGATCCCGACGCTCGCGCGCAGGCAGTCGTCCGACGGCTCCGCGCACTCCCGCAGGCCGAGGATCTCGCCCTGCGCGTAGGCGGCGCCCTCGACGGTGGCGTCGGTGGCGGCGGAGATCTCGGCGACCTTCGCGTAGTCGGGCCAGAGCGCGGCGATCCCGAGCGCGGTGCAGAGCGCGACCAGCGCGAGCAGGCCGAGCGTCAGGCGCCTCGCGAGCGGCGTCACCCGCACGCGGGAATCGGCGAGCCGGTGATCGTGCGAATGCGCGGCGCCCATCGCCCTCCCCTATAGGTAACGATTCTCATGACCATATTAGAGGGTTCGGCCTTCCGATCGGCACCGGGCGCCGGGGTTCAGCGCGCGGCGGCCCCGCCGTCCCGCGGGTCTCCGTGCCCCGCCTCCGGCCGCGTGCGCTGATCGAGCAGGTGCTCGAGCACATCCCCGAGCACGGCGAGACCGTCGCGCACCCCGCCCGGCGATCCCGGCAGGGTGATGACGAAGGCGTTCCCCGCGAAGCCGGCGACGCCCCGGGTGACGACGGACATCGGAGTGGAGGAGAGACCGCGGCGACGGATCTCCTCGACGAGGCCCGGAAGCTGCGGATCGAGCAGCGGGCCGACCTGCTCGGGGGTGAGATCGCTCGGAGAGACCCCCGTGCCCCCGGTCGTGACCACCACTGCGGCGCCGGCGGCGAGGGCCGAGCGCACCGCCGCCCCGACCGCCGCGCCGTCCTCGACGACCGCGGGCCCGATCACGGCGAAGCCGTGCTCCCTCAGCCAATCGCGGATCGCGGGACCCGTGCGATCCTCGGCGAGACCCGCGGCCGCGCTCGTGGAGGCGACCACGACGGCCGCGCTGCGGGGCGGGGCGCCCGCCGCCGC
>CALMSE010000256.1 GCA_937872275.1 uncultured Leucobacter sp.
GGCACCATCTTGCCCGTCTGCTGCAGGGTGAGCAGTTCGAAGGTCTCGTCCATGGTGCCGAAGCCGCCGGGCAGGCAGACGAAGCCGAGCGACTCCTTCACCAGCATGAGCTTGCGCGTGAAGAAGTACTTCATCGAGACCAGGCGGTCGTTATGGGCGATCGCGTGCTGGGGCAGCTCCTCGAACGGCAGGCGGATCGAGACCCCGAGCGACTGCTCGGGGCCGGCGCCGAGCGCGGCGGCCTCCATGATGCCCGGCCCGGCGCCGGTGACCACCATCCAGCCGAGCCCGGCCAGGCTGCGCGAGACGATCTCGGCCTGGAGCGAGAGCGGATCGTGCGACTGCGTGCGGGCGGAGCCGAAGATCGTCGCCTTGGGCGTGCCCGCGAAGGGGGCGAAGAGGCGGAATGCGGAGTGCATCTCCTCGAGCGCCGCCGCCGAGATCTTCAGGTCCAGCCGGCTGGTGCCGTCGAGGCCGAGCGAGATGCCCGACTCGATGATGCGGGTGACGAGTTTGCGCTGCCAGTCGACCCCCGCCGCGTCGAGCAGTTCGTCGATCGCCCGGCGGAGCTGCTGCGTGTCGGGTACGAGCTCATCCATGCCCCCAGCCTAGCCAGGCCCCGCGGCGGGATCCGCCGGCCCGGCCGGCGTTCACCGCCCGGTCACCCGTTAGTCTCGGAGACGACGCGGAACGCATCCGAGGAGGGGACCGCATGATCGCAGCGCCGGGAGGAGCGGGGGCACCGGGAATGCCCGGAGCGCCGGGAGCGCCCCGATCGCCGGGGGCTCCGGCGGCCGTCGCGGACGTGCGCGCCCCCGCGCCGTGGTCGCTGCGCCTCGCCGGCGTCTCCTGGATCGCTGCCGGGGTCGTCTTCGCCCTCGGGCCCGCACTCGTGGCGCTGCTGCTGCAGCTGCAGTACGCCTCGCTGAAGCGGCAGGCCTTCCGCCTTGCGGGCCTCGCGGGCGCGGTCGACCCCACGGAGCTGCTGCAGGTCGAGCAGTACCTCGCGGAGTTCGACCGCATCGAGGCGCTGGTCGTCGACGCGGCGGGCTGGATCCTCGTGCCCCTGCTCGTCGTCTACGCCTGCCTCGCGCTCCTCTCGCTCGCCGGCTACCTGGTGTTCGGCGTCTGGACGGTTCGCGGCGCGAACTGGGCGCGCATCACCGGCACCGCGCTCTGCGGGGTGTCGACTCCGGTCGCACTGCTCGTGTGGCTGCTCTTCGCCGGACTGTCGTGGATCCCGCTCGACGCCCTCTGGGCGAATCACGCCGGCCTCGTGCTGATCGCCCTGCACGTGCTGGGCATCGTGTTCGCCTGGCTCCCCGCGTCGAACGCGTACGTCCGCGCGCGGCGCGCGGCCCGTGCGCCCTAGGCTGGGAGCATGCCGACCCGGCGCGCCCACATCGCCCCGCAGACCGCCCACGGGCAGCTCGCGGCGGCGCTCGCGTTGCTGCGCGAGGACGAGCGGGTGCCGGATCGCTTCCCGCCCGAGGTGCAGGCCGAGGCCGAGCGCGCCCGGGCGCCGGAACCGGGTGTCGACCTGCGCGGCATCCCCTTCGTCACCCTCGATCCGCCGGGATCGCGCGATCTCGATCAGGCGTTCCACCTGGAGCGGCGCGGCGACGGCTTCCTAGTGCGCTACGCCATCGCCGACCTGCCGGGCTTCGTGCGCCCGGGCGGCGCGGTCGACGGCGAGGCCCGCGGCCGCGGTCAGACGCTCTACCTGCCCGACGGCACGGTGCCGCTGCACCCCACGATCCTGAGCGAGGATCGCGCCTCGCTGCTGCCCCGGGTCGACCGCACGGCCTACGTCTGGACGGTCGAGCTCGACGCCGCGGGCGGGGCGGCCGGCGCGCGGGTGGAACGGGCCGTGATTCGCTCGCGCGCCCGGCTCGACTACCCCGCCGCTCAGCGCGACGTCGACGCCGGCTCGGCGGAGGGACCGTTGGCGCTGCTGCCCGAGGTCGGCCGGGTGCGGCTCGAGCAGGAGCGGCTCCGGGGCGGTGCGAGCCTGAACCTCCCCGACGAGGAGATCGTGCGGGAGCCCGAGGGGTACCGCATCGTGAGCCGCTTCCCCCCGCCCGTCGAGGAGTGGAACGCGCAGCTCTCGTTGCTCGTCGGGATCGCGGCGGGAGAGCTGATGCTCGGGGCGGGAATCGGCGTGCTGCGCACGATGGCACCCCCTGAGGAGGCCGACCTGCGGGCCTTCCGCGCGCGGGTGGCCGCGCTCGGCATGCCGTGGGACGAGCGGCTCTCCTACGGCGAGTACCTGCGCGGGGTGCCGCGGGACGCCCCGCCCGCGCCGGCGGTGCTGCAGGCGGCCGCGGGCCTCTTCCGAGGCGCCGACTACGTCGCCTTCGACGGGGGGCCGCCGGAACAGCCGCTGCAGGCCGCCATCGCCGCGCCCTACGCGCACGTGACGGCGCCGCTCCGACGCCTGGTCGACCGCTGGGGACTCGCGGTGTGCGAAGCGCTCTGCGCGGGCCGCGCGGTGCCCGAGTGGGCGCGGGAGAGCCTGCCGGACCTGCCCGCGCTCATGCGCGCCTCGAGCGCCCGGGCGGGGCGGATCGGGGCGGAGGCCCTGAACCGGGTCGAGGCCGCGCTGCTGCGCGACCGCATCGGCGAGGAGTTCCCCGCGGTGGTGCTCGAGGTGCGGGGCGACCGGGCCCGCGTGCAGCTGCAGGATCCGCTCGTCACCGCGTACTGCCCCGCCGACGGCCTCGTCGCGGGATCGCGGACGCGGGTGCGTGCGGTGCGCGCCGACGTGCCCACCGGCGAGATCGAGCTGGCGCTCGCCTGAACCGGACGGGCGCGGGGCGCCGGGACGGGAGCGGCGGCGAGGGCGGACGGGAGCGGCGGGGTCCGCGGATCAGACGGTGATGACCTCGGGTGTACCCGTCTCGGAACTCGGCATCTCGGCCGCGATGCGGTTCGCCTCCTCGATGAGGGTCGCCACGATCTCCGACTCGGGCACGGTCTTGATGACCTCGCCCTTCACGAAGATCTGACCCTTGCCGTTGCCCGAGGCGACGCCGAGATCGGCCTCGCGCGCCTCGCCGGGGCCGTTCACGACGCAGCCCATCACGGCCACCCGCAGCGGCACGCTCATGCCCTCGAGCCCCTTCGTCACCTCGTCGGCGAGCGTGTAGACGTCGACCTGCGCGCGCCCGCACGACGGGCACGAGACGATCTCGAGCTTGCGCTCGCGCAGGTTCAGCGACTGCAGGATCTGCAGGCCGACCTTGACCTCTTCCACGGGCGGGGCCGACAGCGAGACGCGGATGGTGTCGCCGATGCCCTCCGAGAGCAGGATGCCGAAGGCGGTGGCGCTCTTGATGGTGCCCTGGAAGGCGGGACCGGCTTCGGTGACGCCGAGGTGCAGCGGCCAGTCGCCGCGCTCGGCGAGCTGACGGTACGCCTTCACCATGACGATGGGGTCGTTGTGCTTCACGGAGATCTTGAAGTCGTGGAAGTCGTGCTCTTCGAACAGCGAGGCCTCCCAGACCGCGCTCTCGACGAGCGCCTCGGGGGTCGCCTTGCCGTACTTCTCGAGCAGGCGCGGATCGAGGGATCCCGCGTTCACGCCGATGCGGATCGAGACCCCCGCGGCCTTCGCGCGCCTCGCGATCTCGCCGACCTGGTCGTCGAACTTGCGAATGTTGCCCGGGTTCACCCGCACCGCGGCGCAGCCCGCGTCGATCGCGGCGAAGACGTAGGCGGGCTGGAAGTGGATGTCGGCGATGACGGGGATCTGGCTCTTCTTCGCGATGATGGGCAGCGCCTCGGCGTCGTCGCGGGAGGGGCAGGCCACCCGCACGATGTCGCAGCCCGAGGCGGTGAGCTCGGCGATCTGCTGCAGCGTGGCGTTGATGTCGGTCGTCGGCGTGGTGGTCATCGACTGCACCGAGACCGGGGCGTCGCCGCCGACCATGACCGAGCCGACCTTGATCTTCCGCGACCGCCGACGCGGGGCCAGGACCTCGGGGGTCTTCGGCATTCCCAGATTGATAGCTGCCACGGATCGAGTCTAGCCGCCGTAGTCGGGAGCGGGATCCAGGCCGAAGAACTCCTCGAGCGTGGTCGTGCCGGTGCGCGTCATCTCCCCGGCGAGCTCCGGGCCCACGTAGCGGAAGTGCCACGGCTCGGGCGTGAATCCGGTGATGGACTCCTTGCCCGCCGGGTACCGGACGATGAAGCCGTAGTCCGCCGCGTGCTCCGCGAGCCACGCCCCCGCGGGGGTGTCGCCGAAGCAGGCGTTGAGGTAGCAGCCCCCGAAGTCGTCGAGATCGACCGCGAGCCCGGTCTGGTGCTCCGAGTGCCCGGGTCGCGCCGAGTAGGTGTCGGCTGCGGCCTGCCCGTCGCGGGCGACGTAGCTGTTGTAGAGCGACACCTGGGTGCCGTAGTCGCGATAGGCGCTGATGATCCACACCCGGTGCCCCGCCGCGGCGGCGGCGCCGACGAGCGCCTCGACGGCACGGGCGGCGGGCTCGCGCAGCGGCTGCGCCCACTCGTTCTCGACGCCCTCGGGCATGACGAGGTCGCCCGGCGCGAAATCGGCGGGGTTCAACGGCCGCCGCTTGTTGCTCACGACCCAGATCGACATCGGGTCGTCGATCGAGTTCGCGGCCCGATCGAACTCGGGCTCAGGCTCGGGAGTCGCCTCCGGCGCCGGGGCGGTCGGGGCGGGCCCCGGGGATGGGGACGGGGATGGGGCGGGCTCGGGTTCCGCGGCGGCGCATCCGGTGAGGGCGATCCCGCATGCGAGGAGTGCGGCCAGGGCGTTCGCTGCGCGGCGCTTCTGCATGCACTCATGCTACTGCGGCTATTCTGAGCCGTATGCGAACCCGTCGCGCCCGACTCATCGCCGCCTCCATCGCGGGCGCCGCCCTGCTCGGCCTGGGGGCCTGCGCTGCGGGCGATCCCGAGCCCGTTGTGAAACCCTCCCCCGCCGCCGAGTCGCCCGCGACCCCCAAGCCGAGCGAGCCCGCGGGCCCCGAGGTCGTCCATGTGATCGCGATGGGCGACATGCTGCCCCACGACTCGGTGAACCTCAACGCGCAGCTCGAGGGCGGCTGGGACTACGGGCAGTTCTTCGGAGGGATCCGCGCGCAGCTCGACGCCGCGGATGTCGCCTTCTGCAACCAGGAGGTGCCGAGCGCGGGCGTCGAGTTCGGCATCAGCGGCTACCCGGTGTTCAACGCCCCCGTCGAGTTCGCGCGCGACCTGCACGGCGCGGTCGGCTGCGACCTCGTGAACCTCGCGAACAACCACGCCGCCGACAAGGGCCCGGCCGGCATCGCGGCGACGCGCGCTGTGTGGGACGGGCTCGTGCCGAGCGCCGTGGCCGGCGCGAACCGCAGCGCCGAGGAGCAGCGCGCGGTGCCCGTCTTCGAGGCCGACGGCGTGCGGATCGCGCTGGTCTCGTTCGCCGAGTACTCGAACGCGCCCATCGATGACGTGTCGCTCAACAGGATGGGCGATGCGGCGCTCGTGCAGGACCTGATGGCGCAGGCGCGGGCGAACGCCGACATCGTCGTCGTCTCGGCGCACTGGGGCACCGAGGACTCGCACGAGGTGAACGGGCAGCAGGCGGCCTTCGCCCAGCAGCTCGCGGATCTGGGCGCCGACGTGGTGCTCGGCACCGGGCCGCACGTGCTGCAGGCGGCGACCTGGCTGGGCCGCGCGGACGGCGGCCGCACGCTCGTCTGGTACTCGCTCGGCAACATGCTGAGCACGCAGCTCGCCCTCGATCAGCTGACCGGGGTGATCGCGGGCTTCGACCTCGTGAAGGGCGAGCACGGCGTGAGCGTCGAGAACCCGACCGCCATCCCCACCTACATGCACTACGACTGGACGCCGGAGCAGGAGGCCGCCGGCGACCTCCTGGCGCGGACGAACCTGAGCATCACCCCGCTCGCGGCCTCGGACGATCTGCTCGCGCGCACGCGCTTCGGCGTGACCGCGCAGCAGCAGTTCGACGCCTCGGCGGCGATCCTCGGGCCCGAGGTGACGGTGCTGGCCGAGTAGCGCCTGCGCAGCGGCGCCGCTGCGGGGATCGCCGGACTACCCCGTCAGGGTGAGCGGCTTCACGATGTCGGCGTAGGCGAGCAGCAGGCTCATGGCCCCCAGCACGATCACCACGGCGAAGGTCACCGGCACCATCTTCGCGGTGTCGATGGGACCGGGATCGGGCTTGCGACGGATCCTGGCCCAGCCGCGCTTCGCGCCCTCGTAGAGCGCGCCGGCGATGTGGCCGCCGTCGAGCGGCATGAGGGGCACGAGGTTGAAGACGAAGAGCGCGACGTTCAGCGAGCCGAGCAGGCCGAACATGGTCTGCGCGCGGGCGGCGACGGGCGCCTCGTCCATGCTGACGATCTCGCCGGCGAGGCGGCCCACGCCGACCACCCCGACGGGGCCGTTCGGGTCGCGCTCCTCGCTGCCGAAGGCGGCGTTCCAGATGTCGACCATGCGCTGCGGCAGCCCGATGACGACCCCGGCGACGTTCGCGACGTTCTCGCCGACGAAGCCGGGCACGGCCGTGATCGGCTGCTGCACGATCGCGGAGGCGGGGAGGACTCCCACCATGCCGACGGTCTCGGTCAGCGGCTCGCCGCCGTCGCCCGTCACGATCTCGCCCCGGTCGTCGAGACGCAGGCGCTCGTTCGCGGCGGGCGTGAGCGAGACCGGGAGCTCCGCGCCGTCCCGTTCCACGACGACGGCGAGCGTGCGACCCGGCGCAGCGCTCACGATCTCGCGGAACTCGTCCCAGTCGTCGACCGCCGCCCCGTCCACCGAGACGATGCGGTCCCCCGGCCGCAGTCCCGCCGCCGCGGCCGGGGCGGCCCGGTCGCCCGGCGCGCACTCGGAGGCATCGCTCGTGGCGGGGATGAGGCATTCGCTCACCGAGGCGAGCGTGGTGGTGTACTGCGGGACGCCGAAGCCCACGAGCATGATGGCGAAGAAGACGAAGGCCAGCACGAGGTTCATGACGGGCCCGCCGAGCATCACGACGATCTTCTTCCACATCGGCAGGCGGTAGAAGGTGCGGTGGTCCTCGCCGTCGGCGATGGTCTCGGCGCTCGCCAGCCGCGCATCGTCGACCATGCCGGCGAGGCCGCGGCGGGGCGCCTCGCCCGCGTCGTCGGGCTCGGCTGCGGGATCGCCGATCCGCTCGATCTCGGCGACGACCGCCGACCGTTCCTGCTGCCCGACCGCGGAGCCCTCCTGCATGACGGTGTTGAGGAACCCGGTGGTGCTCGCCCGCGGCTTCTCCCCGGGCTTCTGCGGCGGATACATGCCGGTCATCGCGACGTAGCCGCCGAGCGGGATGGCCTTGATGCCGTACTCGGTCTCGCCCCGGCGGCGCGACCACAGGGTCTTCCCGAAGCCGACCATGTACTGGGTGACCTTCACCCCGAAGAGCTTCGCGGGTACGAGATGGCCGACCTCGTGCAGGGCGATCGAGACGGCGAGGCCGACCACGATGATCAGGATGCCGAGGAGGTAGAGGAGCACGTCGGTCACCCGCTCAGGCTAGCGGCGCCGGCTGTGAGGCGGCAGCGCCCGGGCTCGGGGGTTCCTCCATCCGAGCCCGGGCGCGGCGCTCACTCCTCGAGCAGCGCGATGGCCTCGATCTCCACGAAGCACCCGGGGGCGAGCCCCTTGACCTCCACCGTGAAGCGAGGCGCGCTGTCGAGGTAGGCGCGGTACACCTCGTTGAACGCCTCGTAGTCGCGCTC
>CALMSE010000257.1 GCA_937872275.1 uncultured Leucobacter sp.
CTCGCACCGGCAGGCGGAGCGCGTCAGTGTCGAGCTGAGCGAGCCGCGCGCCTTCGAGGTCGACGGCGATCACCTCGGTGAGACCACCCGCTTCGAGATCTCGATCCAGCCGGCGGCTCTGCGGGTGCGCTGAGCGGGGGAGACCGGGACGGACGAAGAAGGTGGCCCGCTCAGACAGTGGGGAACAGTCTGAGCGGGCCGGGAGAGCCGATCACGCAGCCACCGCGGGGGGACGCGGCCAGGCGGCGTGATGCTAGGGGGCTCTCCAGAGGTCGGGCCTGCTCGGGGAAAGCGGGCGCCGACGGTCTGAGGAGGTCTCGGCCGCCTCGGCGGGAGCGCTGGAGAACGACGCCGGGACGCCGCTCAGGGCGAGAGCCGCGAGCCCGGCGATCGCGAGCGCTCGCCGCAGCCGGGAGTGCGGCCGAGAGCGTCTGGGATGGCGCGAACTCATGCGTGTGTCAACCTTTCGCCGTGGACAGCAGACTCGATGGCGCAGGAGGAGCAGGCACGCTGTCCCCCCATTGCGCAATGCCTCAGCTTCGACGCTAGGCAAGCCCGCTCGCGAGCACAGTCCCCGACGTCGAGGGTTTCCGGGGCGGTTCCCGAGGCGGTTCACGAGCCGGGATCGAGGCGGCCTCCGGCGCGGCTCACCCGTCTCACGGAGGGGCGGGTCGCCCGCCGCGCACCGCGCGGTCGCCCGTGCTCCGCGAGGATCCGCCTCCTGGCGCGGAATGCGGGCGCGATGCCGCGGGCTCCCGCCGGCCCGGCCGGACGCGGACCCGGCCCTCGCCACCGGCTCGGACGAACTGTGCGAAATTGCGCTATGCCCCAAAGATTAGGGGATTCTCTCGATACCCGATCAGTGTTCGTCGACTGCGTGCGAGACTGAAAAACCTCAGCAGGAGGGGAGACCTGTGAAAGGAAGAGACGCAGCCAGGCACCTCAGAATCGGCCTGGTGGACGACCATCCGACGATGATCCTCGGCACGACGGCGGTGATCAACGCGCAGACCGACATGCAGGTCGTCGCCGCTGCACCGAACGTGCCGGAACTGCTCGCCTGGGGCGGCTTCGACGCCGTGCTGCTCGACCTCAACCTGGGCGACGGCAGCACGCCAGCCGAGAACATCCGTGCGCTCGCCGCCGTTCCGGCGAGGGTCATCGCCTACACCTCGGGCGAGCGGCCCGAGCTGGTGCGCCAGGCGGCCCGCGCCGGCGCCGACGCCGTCATCCGGAAGTCGGAGGAGCCCGGCATCCTCGTCGACGCGATCCGCCGGGTCGCGCGCGGGCTTCCCGTGGCCTCCTCGGACTGGGCCGACGCGCTCGACACCGATGCCGAGTTCGTCGCGGCGAGGCTCACGCGCCGGGAGGCCGAGGTGCTCGCCCTCTACGCCTCGGGCGAGACCGCGGAGCGCGTCGCGGCGGCGCTCTTCATCAGCAAGGAGACGGTCTACGACCACGTGCGACGGATCAGGGCCAAGTACCTGGCGCTGGATCGCCCCGCGCACACGAAGCTCGACCTGCTGCGCCGCGCGGTCGAGGACGGCCTGCTCTCCGCCGAGACCGCGCTCTGAATGCCCGCCTCCCGGTTCGGAGCGCCCGATTCGCGCTTCGACGCGGATCGGCTCGTGGGGTGGATGGTCGCCATCTGCACCGCGCTGCTCACGCTGCCCGCGGCGGCCCCGGCCGCGGCCCAGTGGCAGGAGTTCGCGCTGTGGTGGCGCGCCCCCGCCGCCGGCGCGGTGCTGGGCGTCTACGCGCTCGCCCTCCTCGGCCGCGCCCTGCCGCGGCCGATCCTCACCGCCATGTGGTGGGCGCTCCCCGTGGCGAACACGGCGCTGCTGCTCTCCGCCTTCGCCGCCTACGACGGCGGCGACTTCGTCGGGGGCGCGCCCTGGCTGTGGTGGTTCGAGGTCGGCTTCAGCTGCTTCCACGCGCTGCTCGTGCGGCCGGCGGTGGCGATCGCGTGGGGCGTGCTCAACGCGGTGGCCCCCGCGATCTCGTCGGTGCTCTTCGCGGGCGTGCTCGAGGCGGGGATGCTCGGCTCGGCGATCCTGCACGTGGGCAACATCGTGTTCGTGGTGGTGGTGATCGCGACGCGGCACCGCCTCATCGCGCTCGCGAGCGCCGAGCACGACGCGCTCGTCGCGCGATCCGCGAGCTTCCGGGCCGCCGCGCAGCGCCGCCGCGCGGAGGCGCTGACGCTCGTCGTGCACGACGACGTGCTCTCCACGCTCGTCACGGCCCTGCGCACGGAGGCGTCGGCCGCACTCGGCTCCCAGGCCGAGCGGGCGCTCGCAGCGCTGCTGCGGCACGACCACCCGATGAGCCGGGTCGAAGACGAGCGGATGCCCGCCGACCTCGCCCTCGACCGGCTCGTGGAAGCGGTATCGGCCGCCTCCGACCGCATTGAGGTGACAGGGGTCGTCTCGGGCGGCTCGCTGCCGGCGGACGCCGTGCGCACCGTCGCGCTCGCCGCCGGGGAGGCGGCGCGCAACGCGATCCGGCATGCGGGGTCCGCCGCGACCGTGAGCTGCGAGATCGTCGCGGGGGCTCGCGGCATCGAGGTCACGGTCACCGACGACGGACCCGGATTCCGCCTCGACCGCGTGCCCGCCGACCGGCTCGGCGTCTCGAACAGCCTGCTCGGCCGCATGGACGCGCTGCCGGGCGGGAGCGCGGCGATCCGCCAGAACGCCTCGGGCACGACCGTGGAGCTGACATGGCGGCCCTGACGACGGGGAGCTTCGCGAGGTCGGGCCTCGTCTCGAAGCCCGCGCGCCGCGCCCTCCTCGTCGCCCTGGCCGTCGGCATCGCCTACGGGCTGCAGAGCGATCTGGTTCCCGGGGGTCTCGCCGGGGCGATCGTCTACGGTCTGCTGCTCGCCGGGGTGCTGATCGTCACCTCGCACGGCCCTGGCGCACTGCCCTATCGGCAGGCGGCGCTGCTGCTCGCGATCAGCTTCGGCGCGATGTCGCTCACGCTGGCACTCGCGGCCGGGCCGCGGGAACTGTGGCCGTACACCTTCGCGTTCTACCTGATCATGCTGCTCGTGCCGCGCGGGCGCGCGGCGCTGTCGCTCGGCGCATCGCTGGCCTACCTCGTCATCAGCCTGAGCTGGGCCGAGGCGCGCGGCCTCGGCCCGGGCGACACCGCTTACATGCTCACGCTGCCCACCCTCGCGAGCCTGGCGTCGTGGGTGTGGTTCTGGGCGAACGGCTACTTCGGGCGGCGGGAGATGATCGCCCGGACCGAGATCGAGGTCTCGCGACTCCGCACGGCGGCGGAGGAGGAGGCCGAGGGCGAGTATCGCGCCGAGATGGAGCGGATCGCGCGGATGGCCGTTCCGTCGCTCGCGCTCATCGCCTCGGGCGCGCCGCTCGACGACGACTCCCGCCGAGAGATCCGGGTCGCCGAGGGCCAGGTGCGCGATCACATCCGCGCGCCCGGGCTGTGCCACCCCGCGCTCGTGCGCTCCGTCGCCGAGGCGCGCAGACGCGGGGTGCGGGTGCTGCTGCTCGGCGGGACGGATCGCGACACGGGTCTCGCCGAAGCCGTCGCGGCGAGGCTGTGCGGTCTCGTGGACGGCGTCCGCACCGGCTCGATCACCATCCGCAAGGCACCGCCCGGGCGGACGGAGGCCTACTCGGCGCTCATCGAGACCCCCGCGGGCGTGCACCGCGTCACCCTCGATGCGGCGGGGCTCGAGCACGGCGCGG
>CALMSE010000258.1 GCA_937872275.1 uncultured Leucobacter sp.
CGGGACTGCTCAGCCATGTTCTGTTTCACTCCAAGGGGCAAGCGGGGATCTTGGGCAGGCGCGCGGAACCCGTGCCCGCGCATACCCGGTCAAGTCTAGTCGCGGCGGCATGGTCCCCCGGCGCGCGCCCAGCCGGTTCTCAGCGCTCAGCCGGACGGATCCGGCCAGTCCGCCCGGCTGAACCGCGAGAGCCGGCTGAAGCGCACACCGCGGGCGCGCGCCGCGGGCGCCCGGCTCAGCGCTTCTTCGGCTTCGGCTTCGGCGCCGGGAGCGCGGCGGCGGTCGCGTCGATGAGCCCCGCGAGCCAGTCGCGATCCTCCCACCGGTCGCCGCCGACCCTGAAGTAGAGCTTCGACCCGGGATAGGCCGGGGCCTCGTCGGGCTCGCCGATGTAGGCGCGCCCCGCCGCCGTCGGCTTCACGTACAGCTCGTCGTCGCAGACGAAGGCGACGGGCTTCTCGTCGCAGTAGAGGCAGTACTCACCGAACATCTTGCGCGTGGCGATGCCGGGCAGCGCCGTCAGCTGGTCGAGGAGGAACTCGACCGTCTCCGCGCGCGTGCCCATGGGGCCACCCTACTCCGGCGTCCCGCGAGTCGGGGAGCCCGGAGGGTCCGGATAGTATCGACCCCGGGACGGCGGGCGGTGCCGTCGCGAGCAGGAGGTGCCATGTCGGATCGGATCGACTCGCCGGTGATCGAGCAGCAGCTGCGGCACCGCTCCGTGCGCAAGTACCTGGACGAGCCGGTGAGCGACGCGCAGCTGGAGGCGATCGTCGCCGCCGCGCAGCAGGCCTCGACCTCGTCGAACCAGCAGGTGTGGTCGGTCGTCGCGGTGCGGGACGCGGATCGCAAGCGCCGCATCTCGGAGGCGATCGGGGGCCGCGACTACGTCGAGCGGGCGCCGGTGTTCCTCGTCTGGATCATGGATCTCGCGCGCAACGACGCGCTCATCCGGGACCAGGGGGTCGAACCCGAGGCGCTCGATCTGATGGAGGTCACCCTGATGAGCGCCCTCGACACCGGCATCGCCGCGCAGAGCGCGCTGCTGGCCGCCGAGTCGCTCGGCCTCGGCGGGGTGTTCGTCGGCAGCGTCCGCAACGATCCCGAGGCCGTGTGCGCGGAGCTGGGGCTCCCGGCCCGCGCGTTCCCCGTGGTCGGCATGGCGATCGGCGTGCCCGACCCCGAGGAGGGCACGGGCATCAAGCCCAGGCTCCCGGTGAGCGGGGTGCTGCACCACGAGGTCTACGACCCCGAGCGCTGGCGCGAGGCGACCGCCGTGTACGAGCGGAGCTACCGCGACTACTTCGAGGGCCAGGGCGTGCCGAACCGCAGCTGGTCGCGCACCGTGACCGGGCGCCTCGGCCCGGTGACCGGCCTGCACGGCCGGCACACCATGCGCGAGTCGCTGCGCGCGCAGGGCTTCGAGTCCCGCTGACCGCCTCCCGCCAGGCGCTACGGGACGAGCAGCACCTTGCCGGTCGTGCCCCGCCCGGCGAGCGCGCGGTGCGCATCCGCGGCGGCCTCGAGCGGGAAGCGATCGCCGATCCGCACCCGCAGCCTGCCAGCGCCGACCGCCGCGAAGAGATCGCGGTAGCGCGCTTCGCGCTCCTCGGGGGTGCGCATGAAGTGCGGCAGGCTGGGCCGAGTGACCGAGAGGGATCCGCCGGCGTTGAGGCGCTGCAGGTCGAAGAGCGGCACCTGCCCGCTGGATCCGCCGAAGAGCACCATCTCGCCGCGCACCCGCAACGAGCGGAGGGAGGCGTCGAAGGTGTCCTTGCCGACCCCGTCGTAGACCACCCCGACGCCCTCGCCGCCCGTGAGCTCGCGCGCGCGCTCCGCGAAGTCCTCGTAGCCCATCGCCTCGGCGGCGCCGGCCTCTCGGCTGAGCCGCCGCTTCTCCTCGGTCGAGGCGGTGGTCAGCACGCGCACGCCGTTCGCGACCAGCAGCTGCGTGAGCAGCAGGCCGACCCCGCCGGCGCCGGCGTGCACGAGCACCGTGTCGCCGGCCCGCGGGTGCGCCGCGGAGGTCGCGAGGTAGTGCGCGGTGCAGCCCTGCAGGGCGAGGGCCGCGGCCGTCTCGAGCTCGATGCCGGCGGGAACCCGCGCCGCCTCGGAGGCCGAGACCGCGAAGCGCTCGGCGTAGCTCCGCGTCGCCCCGCAGGTGACCACGCGGTCGCCCGGCTCGATGCCGAGCACCCCCTCGCCGACGGCGATCACGGTGCCCGCCGCCTCCTGGCCCGGGATGAACGGGAACGGCACGGGGTAGACGCCGCCGCGCTGGTAGAGCTCGATGAAGTTGACGCCGACGGCTGCCGTCTCGACGAGGATCTCGTGCGAGTCGACAGCGGGATCCGCGACCTCCTCCGGCCTCAGAACCTCGGGGCCTCCGGCCTCCCCGGCCACGATCGCGCGCATCAGCTCCACCTTCCCAGGACCAGGTTCTCGGGGTGCTCGCCCCGTTGCAGATGCTCGATCTGCCGTCGGATCAGTCGCGCCATGCGCGGCAGCATCGCGCTCGAATCGCCGCCGACGTGCGGGCTCACGAGCAGCCCCGGGCAGTTCCACAGCGGGTGCCCCTCGGGCAGCGGCTCGGGATCGGTGACGTCGAGCGCGGCGCGCAGCCGGCCGGACTCGAGCTCGGCCATGAGTGCCTCCGTGTCGATCACGGGACCGCGGGCGACGTTCACGAGCAGCGCGCCGTCGGGCATGGCGGCGAGCGCCGCCGCGTCGATGAGGCCGCGGGTGTCGTCGGTGAGGGGCACCCCGACGATCACGATGTCGGCCTCCGCGAGCGCCGCGTGGAGCGACCCCATGCCGAGCACGGAGACGGGGTCGCCCGCGGGCCCGGGCACCTCTCGAGCGGTGCGCGCGATCCGCGTCACTTGCGTCTCGAAGCCCGCGAGGCGCGCCTCGACCGCCTTGCCGACGCCGCCGTAGCCGACGAGCAGCACGCGGCGATCGGCAAGGCTCGGCCGCATGGCCGGCCGCTCCCACACACCGCGGTCGCCGCTGCGCACGAAGTCGGCGAGGCCCCGCTGCGCGGCGAGCACCAGCGCGAGCGCGAGTTCGGCCGTGGAGGCCTCGTGCACGGTCGCGGCGTTGGCGAGCGGGAGACCCGCGGGAAGGAAGTCGGCGACGCGGTCGTAGCCGATGGACTGCCACTGCACGAGGCGGACGGGCACGCCCTCGAGCGCGGCGAGCCGTCTCGAGCCGCCCCAGTACGGCGGCACGACGATGTCGAAGGCGTCGCACGGAGCCGGTTCGCGGAGGTCCCAGGTCACGAGGCGCACACCCGGCACCCGACCGAGTTCGGCCGCGAGGCCGGGATCGTCGGGGATCGAGACGACGAGGTCGTCGCCCTGCGGTGCATTCGTGTCGGCGGCTTCACCCATGCTCCGAGTCTATTGACCGAGGCTGTCGATCGGCGGGTGCGACGGGCAGAATGGGGGCATGAGCAAGGAAGCGCCCGCGGGCGACCCGATCCGCTTCGAGTACACGGATGCCGAGGGCGTCGAGATCTCGGCCTACGAGTGGCGGGCCCAGGATCCCGTCGCCGTCGTGCAGATCGCGCACGGCATCGGCGAGCACGCGCTGCGCTACGACCGCTTCGCCCGCGCGCTCGTCGCCGCCGGCTTCACCGTGTACGCCGACGACCACCGCGGGCACGGCGAGACGGGCCGCGCGCAGCACGGCGGCGACCTCTCGCTGCTCGGCCGGCTCGG
>CALMSE010000259.1 GCA_937872275.1 uncultured Leucobacter sp.
CGGTCGGCGACCTGCCGAACCTCGAGTGGCTCGCGCCCTCGGGCCTCCTCGAGGCGGGCGAGCTGCGGGTCGACTCCCGAGGGCGGGCGAGCGAGCGGATCGCCGCCGCCGGCGACGTCGCGGCCTTCCCCGGGCGCCGCGGGCACCGGCGCGTCCCGCTCTGGACCAGCGCGATCGAGCAGGCGAAGACCGCGGCGCTCGCACTGCTGCGCGGCGACGAGGCGGATGAGCTGCACCATCAGCCCTACTTCTGGACCGAGCAGTTCGGCATCGCCCTGAAAGTGTGCGGAGAACTGCCGGTCGAGGGCGCCCCCGAGATCGTCGAGGGGTCGGTGCAGGAGCCGAGCGCGCTGCTGCGCTGGCCGCGCCCCGACGGCACCGGCACCGCGGCCGCGCTCGGCTACCGCATCCCGGTGCCCAGGCTGCGGTCGATGACCCGCCCCGTCGCTGCGCCGGCCTGATCCGCCCCGCGCGACCTCATCGCCGAGAACCCATCCAAGTGCCGAAACCGCATCTCGATCACGTGATTCGCATGTGATCTCGGCACTTGGATGGGTTCTCGGCGGGGGAAGGGGCCGGGCGAGGGATCAGCGCCCCGCCGCGAAGAGGCGGCGGTAGCCGTGCATGGTGGTGAAGAAGGGCGAGGGGTCGAGCGCCGGGTCGCCGGCGTAGCCGAACTCGGCCGCGGCGCGCTCGAAGGGCGAGTAGGGGGAGTCGGTCCCCGCGAGCCCTGCGTCGAAGGCGGCGCGCGCGGCGGCGGCGACCCGCGCCTCGATGTCGAGGCTCTCCTGCAGGGCGCGCGCCGCCGCGTCGCGGTCGAGCTCGACGCCATAGGGCTCGCCGTCGGCGCCCCGGTAGGGGTGCCCGAGGAAGAGCCGCCGCGGCGACACCTCGTCGCGCAAATACTCGAGGCTCGCGCGGTAGGCGACGGGATCCTCGTACCCAGGGAAGAAGTTCGCCGCACCGTGGATCTGCACGGCGTCGCCGACGAAGACGTCGTCCTGCCCGTCGACGACGTAGGCGACCGAGCCGGGGGTGTGCCCCGGCACCGGATGCACCGAGACCGTCACCCCGCCCCCGAGCGAGAGCGTCTCGCCGCCGGTGAGCAGCACGTCGGCCTCCATCTCGCCCGAGATCGCGTGCTCCGCGGCGGCGGTCTGCTTGGCGACGCCCTCGGGGTCGTGCAGGTACTGCTGCCGCACCTGCTCGTACAGCGCGACGTGCTCCCGCCGCGAGCGCAGCAGGTGCGCATCCGCCTCGTGGATCACGACCTTCGCCCGCCGGCCGGTGAGCTCCCACAGCGCGTGCGCCCCACCCATGTGGTCGATGTGGCCGTGGGTGAGGAGGATCCACTCCACGTCCTCGATGCGTCGGCCGATCGCCTCGAGCGCGGGCAGCATGCCCTCGGCGGGGGAGGTGGTGATGCCCGTGTCGACGATCGCGGGCTCCGGGGCGTCGATGAAGTAGCTGTAGAGGCCGAAGCGGCCCCACGGCGAGATCAGGGGGTGGATCGTCACGGCCTCGGACATCTCGGCTCCAAACCTGGCGGGATCTAGCGGGTTCGCATTTAGTATAATAATATAAAGAAGTGTGGCCGCGAGGGAAGCGCCGCGGCGCAGGAGGGTGACACCACTATGACCGATTCTCTGACGTGGAACGCGGGCGGCGAGACGATCTCGATCCGCAAGGATCTGCGCGTGCCCATGCGCGACGGCGTCGAACTCGCCGCCGACGCGTACGCCGCGCCGGGCGACGAGCCCCGGCCCGCCCTCGTGGCGCTCAGCCCCTACGGCAAGGAGCTGCAGGCGCTCGCGCTCACCACGCCGCCGCAGCGCCGGCCGAGCCCCATGTGGGACGGCTGCATCGAGGCGGGCGACATCGCCCGGGTCGTGGGCGAGGGCTACGTGCACGTGATCGGCGACCTGCGCGGCTCGGGCGCCTCGGGCGGCGAGCACATCGGCAACTACAACGCCGGCGGGGTCTCGCTCGGCGAGGACGCCTACGACTTCATCGAGTGGGTCGCCGCGCAGCCCTGGTGCGACGGCAA
>CALMSE010000260.1 GCA_937872275.1 uncultured Leucobacter sp.
ACCCCTGCGGCAGCTGCCACGGCTACGGCAGCGTGATCGAGCACCCCTGCGTCGAATGCGGCGGCAAGGGCCGCGTGCGCGAGCGGCGCACGCTGAACCTCGACATCCCGTCGGGCATCGACACCGGCACGCGACTGCAGATGCGCGGCGGCGGCGAAGTGGGGCCGGCGGGAGGCCCGAACGGAGACCTCTTCATCGAGTTCCGGGTCATGCACCACGACGTGTTCAGCCGCGAGGACAACGATCTGCTCGCGACGCTCAAGGTGAGCATGACCGATGCCATCCTCGGCGCCGAGACGACCATCGAGTGCCTCGACGGCCCGGCCCCGATCGAGGTGCCAGCGGGCGTCCAGTCGGGCGATGTGATCACCCTGCGCGGCCGCGGCATCCAGGGCCTGCGCTCCACCATGCGCGGGGACCTGAGGGTGGCCGTGCAGGTCGCGACCCCGACGAAGCTCTCGAACCGCGAGAAGGACCTGGTGCGCCAGATCGCGGCGCTGCGGGGAGACGAGGCCCCCACGCTCGGCGAGTTCCAGCAGGGGTTCTTCGGCAAGATCCGCGATCGTTTCTTCCGAGCCGGTTCCTGATCCGGGCACCCGTCGTGGCGAACCTGTACTACCGCGAAGACCTGCCCGCATCCGCATTCGCGGTCGGAGCGACCGTGGAGATCGCGGGCCACGAGGCGCGGCACGCGGTGCGCGTCTCCCGCCTGCGGGTCGGCGAGCGGATCCTGGTGGGCAACGGTGCCGGGACGCTGGCCGAGGGCGTCGCCGAGAGGGTGGATCGCGACTGCTTCGCGGTGCGGGTCGAGCGCGCCGAGGAGGCGCCCGATCCCGCTCCGCGGCTCGTGCTCGTGCAGGCGCTCGCCAAGGGCGATCGTGATGAACGCGCGGTCGAGCAGGCGACCGAGTTCGGCGTGGACCTGATCATACCCTGGCAGGCCGCTCGCTCGGTATCGCGCTGGGACGGCGATGAGAAGGCGGCGAAGGGTGCGGCGAAGTGGCGCCGCGTCGCGCGGGAGGCCTCCAAGCAGGCGCTGCGCTCGCGGGTGCCGGCGGTGACGCCCCCGGTCTCGCTCGACGACATCTGCGGGTTCGCCCGAGCCGGGGCCGAGGTGCTCGTGCTCCACCCGGCGGGCGAGGAGGCGCTGAGCGACTACGCGCCATCGCCGGTCGGCGAGGGAGCGGCCCCCGGCGATCCCCTCGGCGGAGTGCTCGTCGTGGTCGGCCCGGAGGGCGGCATCGACGATGGCGAGCTCGCGGCGCTCGCCGCGGCGGGTGCGCGCGTGCTGCGCCTCGGCGATACGGTGCTGCGCACCTCGTCGGCCGGCCCCGCCGCGCTCGCGGTGCTGAACGTCGCCCTCGGGCGCTGGTGAGCTGCGGGTAGACTGACGGCATGGCAGCAGACACCATCTTCGGCAAGATCATCGCGGGCGAGATCCCCGTCGAGAAGCTGGTCGAGACCGAGCGCGTGATCGCCTTCCCCGACATCGCCCCGCAGGCCCCGGTGCACCTCCTCGTGGTCCCGAAGACCGCCGAGTACGCGAACGTGACCGAGCTCGCCGCGGGCGATCCGTCGCTGCTCGCCGAGATGGTCGCGGTCGCGAAGCGCCTCGCCGACGAGCACGCCGATGGCGACTACCGCCTGATCTTCAACAACGGCGCGAACGCCGGACAGACCATCTTCCACGTGCACGCGCACGTGCTCGCCGGCGGGCTCGAGGAGGGCTCCCTCTAGTGCCGGATGCTCAGCAGCAGCCCCAGCCGGAACTCCGTCGCACCGTGCTGCTCACGGGGGTCGACCTCGCGCAGTTCCTCGGGCACCGCGATCAGCTGATCGCCGACCTCGAGCAGCAGCACCCGGGCGTCGAGTTCCACGCGCGCGACCACGTGCTCACGCTCGCGGGCCCCGCCGACGAGGTGCGGTCTGCCGAGCAGGTCGTGGTCGAGGTGCTCGAGGTGGCCAGGCGCAGCGGCGCGGTGAGCCGGCACGACGTGCGCGAGGCGACCCGCATGGTCGCGCGAGGCGACGGGCCCACCGCGGCGCAGGTGCTGAGCGAGCCGATCCTCTCGGTGCGCGGGCACGCCATCCGCCCCCAGACCCGGGGCCAGCGCGCCTACGTCGACGGCATCGACGCGAACACGGTCACCTTCGGCATCGGCCCGGCGGGCACCGGCAAGACGTATCTCGCGATGGCGAAGGCGGTGCAGGCGCTGTCGCGGCGCGAGGTGGCGAAGATCATCCTCACCCGGCCCGCGGTGGAGGCGGGGGAGCGCCTCGGCTACCTGCCGGGCACGCTCGAGGACAAGATCGACCCCTACCTGCGCCCCCTCTTCGACGCGGTCGGCTCGATGATGGAGGCCGAGGCGGTGCCGAAGCTGCTCGCGAGCGGCACGATCGAGGTGGCGCCGCTCGCCTACATGCGCGGGCGCACGCTGAACGAGTCCTTCGTGATCCTCGACGAGGCTCAGAACACGACGCCCGAGCAGATGAAGATGTTCCTCACCCGGCTCGGCTACGGGTCGAAGATGGTCGTGACGGGCGATGTCACGCAGGTGGATCTGCCCCAGGCCCAGAGCGGCCTGCGCGTCGTGAGTCGCATCCTGCGCGGGGTCGACGACATCCATTTCGCCGACCTCACCGCCGATGACATCGTGCGCCACAGCCTGGTGGGGCGCATCGTCGACGCCTATGCGGCATACGAGGAGCAGAAGCACGCAGGAGGAGCCGCATGAGCGTCGAGATCAACAACGAGTCGGGCATGGCCGCCGACGAGCCCGGGCTGCAGCGCCTCGCCGCCTTCGTGCTCGAGAGCCTGCACGTGCACCCGCAGACCGAGCTCGGCATCTCGCTCGTCGACGAGGCCGCCATCGAGCAGCTGCACCTGCAGTGGATGGACGAGCCCGGTCCCACCGACGTGCTCAGCTTCCCCATGGACGAGTTGCGCCCGGGCCGCCTCGACCAGCAGACCCCGGCCGGGCTCCTCGGCGACGTGGTGATCTGCCCGCAGGTGGCCGAGGTGCAGGCCGACGCCGCCGGGCACGACACCGCGACCGAGATCCGCGTGCTGCTCACCCACGGCATGCTGCACCTGCTCGGATTCGACCATGCGGCGCCCGACGAGGAGGCGGAGATGTTCGGCCTGCAGCGCGACCTGCTGCTGGCGTTCTCCGCCCGAGAACGAGGACGATGAGCACCGACCGGCCGACGCCCGCCCTGCAGCGGCTCACCGAGACGGCCAAGCGCGTCGCGGGCCGGGTGGCTCTCGGCCGCGGCCGGATCCGCGACGAGGAGCAGCTGCTCTCT
This sequence comes from uncultured Leucobacter sp., assembly GCA_937872275.1. Taxonomy (GTDB): domain Bacteria; phylum Actinomycetota; class Actinomycetes; order Actinomycetales; family Microbacteriaceae; genus Leucobacter. The sequence goes on from CALMSE010000260.1 coordinate 3,307, forward strand.
ATCGTCGACCAGGCCGCCGAGCAGGATCTGCTGGAGCAGGACGACCGCGACTACATCCGCTCGGTCGTGCAGTTCGGCGACACGCTCGCCCGCGAGCTCATGGTGCCCCGCACCGACATGGTGACGGTCGACGCCGAGCAGACCGTGCGCGAGACGCTCGAGCTGTTGCTCGCCTCGAGGCACTCGCGCATCCCGGTCGTCGCGACCGGCGACGCCGACGACGTGGAGGGCGTCGCCTATCTGCGCGACGCGAGCGGCTTCGTGCTGCGCCGGCCGGAGGAGGCCGAGACCGCCCCGGTGACCCGCATCATGAAGCCCGCGCTGTTCGTGCCCGAGCTGCAGCGCGCCGACGACCTGCTGCGGCAGATGCAGCGCGAGGCCAACCACCTGGCGCTCGTCGTCGACGAGTACGGGGGCATCTCGGGCCTCGTCACGCTCGAGGACCTCATCGAGGAGCTGCTCGGCGACATCAACGACGAGCACGACCGCGAGACGCCGGAGGCGGTGCGGGCCGACGACGGCACCTTCACGCTCAGCCCGCGGCTGCCGGTGGACCGCCTCGGCGAGCTCTTCGGCATCGAGCTCGAGGACGACGAGGTCGACAGCGTCGGCGGGCTCGTCGCGAAGCACCTCGGCCGCCTCGCCGAGCCGGGCGACCGCGTGATCGTGGCGGGGATCGAGCTGACCGCGCTGGAGACCGAGCGCAGGCGGCAGCGGCTCGTCAGCGTGGGCGCCCGCTGGATCGGGGCGGACGGGGGCGCGGCCGAGGGGCGCGCCGACGAGAGGGAGAACGATGGCTGAGAACGAGTTCAGGGCGGGCTTCGTGTCGTTCGTGGGGCGCCCGAACGTGGGTAAGTCCACGCTCACCAACGCGCTCGTCGGCGAGAAGATCGCGATCACGAGTCCGAAGCCGCAGACGACGCGGCGCGCGATCCGCGGCGTCTTGCACCGCTCCGACGGTCAGCTCATCATCGTCGACACCCCGGGGATCCACCGCCCGCGCACCCTGCTGGGCGAGCGGCTGAACGCGCTCGTCGAGGCCACGCTCGGCGACGTCGACGTGATCGGCTTCTGCGTGCCGGCGAACGAGAAGCTCGGCCCCGGCGACCGCTTCATCAACGAGCGCCTGAACGACTTCCCCCGGGCGAAGAAGGTCGCGATCCTCACCAAGGTCGACCAGGCCGGCAAGAGCGAGATCATCGAGCAGCTGACGCTGCTCGGCACCCTGCGCGAATGGGACGCCGTCGTGCCGATCTCCGCCGTCACCGACGGCGAGAACGGCGCCGCTCAGCTCGACATCCTCTCCGACGTGCTGCTCGGGCTCATGCCGGCCTCGCCGCCGCTCTACGAGGCCGATACGGTCACCGACGAGAGCGAGGACGAGCGGATCGCCGAGCTGATCCGCGAGGCCGCCCTCGAGGGTGCGCGCGAAGAGCTGCCGCACTCGCTCGCCGCGACCGTCGACGATCGCGAGGAGCGCGAGGCGGAGCCCGACGGCACGCCGGGCCTCCTCGAGATCTACGCGTCGATCTACGTCGAGCGCGACAGCCAGAAGGGCATCGTGATCGGCAGGGGCGGATCGCGCCTGCGCGAGGTGGGGGAGCGCGCGCGGCGCGAGATCGAGGCGCTCATCGGCCGTCGCGTCTACCTCTCGCTGCGCGTGAAGGTCGCGAAGGAATGGCAGCGCGACCCGAAGGCGCTCGGCCGACTGGGGTTCTGATCACCGGCCGGGCTCCTCTCGGCGGCCGGATCGCGGGTGCCGCTCGGGCGGTCGGCCCTATGCTGGTGTCATGACCAGCGGTTACGACATCCAGCAGTTCCTCGGCTCGGCGGCGGGCGCGGTGACGATCACCGTCGCGATCGTGCTCTACATCCTCTGGGTGGTCGCGCTGTGGAAGGTGTTCTCGAAGGCCGGCTACTGGGGGATCCTCTCGATCATCCCCATCGTCAACGCCATCATCCTGATCAAGATCGCCGGGTATTCCGGGTGGCTCGTGCTGCTCTACGTGATCCCCATCGTGAACGTGGTGCTCGCGATCATCGTGGCGGTGCGCGTCGGCGCGAACTTCGGCAAGGGCGGCGTCTTCTCGGTGCTCTGGCTCTGGCTGATCCCCTTCATCGGGTACTTCATCATCGGCTTCGGGCAGGCGCAGTACCGCCGGGCCCAGTAGCGGCCGGCCGCGCCGCCGCGGGGGTCCGCCTCCGCGCGTCCCTGCCCGCGGCGCCTCGAGG
>CALMSE010000261.1 GCA_937872275.1 uncultured Leucobacter sp.
GCGCGGAGCGGCTGCCCGCTGACGCGAGGCGTCAGGGGGCGGCCCCGCCCCTCGGCTCAGGACCTCGTGTCCACCGCGCCCGGCGCCGGCCTGGCCGCCGCTGCATCGTCGCCCGAGAGCCAGAGCAGCCAGCGGTTCCGCGGGTCGCCCTCGAGCACGAGCGCGCGCACGAGCAGGGTCAGCGGGATCGCGAGGATCGCGCCCAGCGGGCCGATGACCAGGGTCCAGAACAGCACCGAGAAGAAGGTCAGCGTGAGCGAGAGACTCACGGCGTCGCTCACGAACTTCGGCTGCACGAGCACCTGCAGCACCACGTTCACGACGGTGTAGATGACGATGACCGCGAGCAGGAGCGGCCAGCCGCCGAAGACGAGCGCCAGGAGCGCGGGCGGGATGAGGCCGAGCACGAAGCCGATGTTCGGCACGAAGTTGGTGACGAAGGCGAGCACGGCCCAGACCCCCGGGGCGGGGATGCCGAGCCACCAGAGCGCGAGGCCGTCGATGACGGCGACGATCAGGCCGAACAGCGAGTTGACCACGTAGTAGCGGCGCACGCCGCTGTTGAAGCTCGCGAAGCGGCGGACCGCGGGCCGCGCGGAGGCGCCGAAGCGCTCCTCCGCCCGCCCGAAACGGCTGGCGTCGGCGGCCATGAAGATCGCGTAGGCGAAGATGAAGAAGAGCGCCATGAGCACCGCGAGCGTGCCCGCGCCGAACTGGGTGACGAATCGCACGACGGAGGCCGGCGAGAGTATCCCCGTGAGGGCCTCCGCGATCTGGGCGTCGAGGCCGAGCCCCGAGAGCAGGGCGACCGTGTCCCGGGCGCTCGCGTAGAGCTCGTGGTAGTAGTCGAACACCATTCCGGTGAACTGGGCCCCCGCATAGGCGAGCATCAGCGCCAGCACGAGGAGTACCGACCATGAGAGCGCGATGACGGCCGTCGTCGCGAGCCAGCGGGGCCAGCCCCACCGCTCGAGCGGCCGGCGCACCGGGTTGCAGATGATCACGATCACCGCCGCGACGGCGAGCGGGCCGAAGAGCTCGCGCCCGAGCGATATGCCGACGAGCACGACCACCGCCGCGGCGAGGCCGAGCAGCGTTCTCAGCGCGGGCGTCAGGCCGGACGGCGCCTGCGATGCATGATTCTCCATCGCCTCATCCTAATTCCGCGTGCGGCATCTCCGAGGGAGCAGGAGCGGGATCGGGATCGGGATCGGGCCGGGGAGCGGGAATGCGCGGGCGCGGGACTCGGCGCGCGTCGGGACCGCGCCCCGCGTCTCAGCGGACGGCCGCGGCCCAGGCCCCCGCGATCAGACGCGCGGCGTCCTCGGCGAGCGCGAGCCCGCTGTCGAACGGCGAGCGCCAGATGGCGAGCATGTCGGCGGTCTGATCCGTGAGCTCCGAGCGCGAGAAGGCCTCGACGCCGAACCTGCCCGTGTACCCGGCCTCGATCGCGGCCCGCACGACCCCCGCAACGTCGACGGCGCCGGTCGCGAGCGGTCCCCGCCCCGACTGGCCGAGCTCGAGGTAGCCGAGCCGCGGCAGCGCGGTGCGGATCGCCTCGGCCGTGTCGGCCTCCTCGATCGCCATGTGGAAGGTGTCGAGGTGGATCCTCAGGTGCGGCGATCCGCTCGCCTCCGCGTACGCCATGGCCTGCGCGGCCGTGTTGACGACCGCGGTCTCGTAGCGGTTCAGCACCTCGAAGGTCATCGTGACCCCTCGCTCGTGCGCGTAGTCCGCGATTCGGCCGACGGCGAGCGCCGAGCGCTCGAAGGCCTCCGCGGAGACCGGGCCGCCTGCCGGGCCGAACAGCCCGTAGGGCACGCCGTTCATCTGGTCGGAGCCGAGGGCGACGGTGAGATCCGCCATGGCGCGCAGCGCCTCTTCGCCGGCCTCGCGCTCGGCCGCGTCGTCGGAGGCGACGTTCGCGCCGGGGCCCTGGGTCGCGAGCGTGATCGCCGCGAGCCCCGCGTCCGCGAGCATCGCGCGCATCGCGCCGACGTCGAAGCTCTCGGGGTCGACCGGGGGCAGGATCACCCGGCGGTAGCCCGACGCCGCGAGCGAGGCGAGCGCCTCGGGGCGCAGTTCGGCGAGATCGCCGACGACGACGTTGAGGTGGCAGCCGAGATCGAGCGAGGTGCCGTCGAGCGCGTTCACGGGTGGCCTCCCTACGCCGCGACGGCGCGGCGCACCGCCGCGATCGTGGCCTCGAGCCCGTAGCCGTGCTTGTCGCGCAGCTGCTCGTCCTCGCCGAAGCCGGCGTACACCTGCGGGATGCCGAGCCGCTCGAACGACGCGAGGCGCACGCCGCGATCCGCCACGACGTCGGCGACGCGCGAGGCGAGGCCGCCGTAGGCGAGGTGATCCTCGACCACCACGAAGCGGCCGCCGGTCTCCTCGGCGCAGCGCAGGATCAGCTCCTCGTCGATCGGCTTCAGCGTGAACATGTCGACGACGCGCACCGAGACCCCCTCGGCGGCGAGCCGCTCGGCCGCCTCGAGCGCCTGCGCGACCGTGGTGCCGTGGGTGAGGATCGTCGCGTCGGAGCCCTCGCGCGCCACGATGCCCGTGCCGATGCGGATGTCGTGCTGCCCGGGCTCGTAGAGCACCATGTCCTTCTTGCCCACGGCGAGGCGGATGTAGATCGGCCCCGTCATGTCCATCGACTGCCGGATGATCTCGCCCACCATGAGCGGATCCCCGATCGAGGTGACGGTCATGTTGGTGAGGGCGCACATGAGCGCGAGATCCTCGACGGCGTAGTGGGTGGATCCGCCGTTGCCGACGAGCCCGCCGTGCGTGCCGATGATCTTCACCGGCAGGTTCGGATAGCAGACGTCGGTGCGGATCTGCTCGAGCGCGCGCATGCTGAGGAAGGGCAGCATGCCCGAGACGACGGGGATGTTGCCGTCGTAGGCGAGGCCCGCCGCGATGCCGACGCAGGCCTGCTCGGCGATCCCGACGTCGACGAAGCGCTCGGGGAACTGCTCGCGGAACTCGACGAGCGTCGCGCCGATCTCGGGGGTGAGCACCCAGAGGTTGTCGTGCGTCTCGCCGAGCTCGGCCAGCGTGCTGCCGATGACCGTGCGGGCCGAGAACATCTCCCCGAAGGTGAAGGTTTCAGGCATGCGAGGCCTCCCGACCGTAGGACGCGCTGAGCGAGGCGTAGGCGCGCTCGAGATCGGCCGCGCCGAGCGAGCCGGCGTGCCAGGCGAGGTTGCGCTCCATGAAGTCGACGCCCTTGCCCTTGACCGTGTCGCAGATCACGACGGTCGGCCGGCCGCTGTCGGCAGCGGGCAGCGCGTCGAGCGCGGCGACGAGCTGCGACATATCGTGGCCGTCGGTCTCGACGACGTTCCAGCCGAAGGCGCGCCACTTGTCGGGGTAGGGCTCGAGCTGGATCAGGTCCTCGGAGAAGCCGGTCATCAGCTGCCGGTTGCGGTCGATGAACGCCACCAGGTTGCCGAGCTCGTAGTTGCGGGCCGTCATCGCGGCCTCCCACACCGAGCCCTCGCCGGTCTCGCCGTCGCCCATGAGGCAGACGACGCGGTGATGCTCGCCGCGGTGCCGGGCGCCGAGCGCCATGCCGACGGCGAGCGCGAGCCCGTGCCCGAGCGAGCCGGTCGAGCACTCGACGCCGGGCAGCTGCACCTTGCAGGGGTGCATGCCGTAGGCGCTGTCGAGCTGCCCGTAGGTCTCGACGATGTCGTCGTAGGGGAAGAAGCCGCGGATCGCCATCGCGATGTAGACGCACACCGCCGCGTGGCCTTTGCTCAGGATGAAGCGGTCGCGCTCGGGGTTCGCGAGGTCGCTCGGGTCGACCCTCAGCCCGTAGTTGAAGAGCGCGGTGAGGATGTCGGCCACCGAGAGGTCGCCGCCGATGTGCACCGGCCCCTCGTAGGTGCCGCAGAGATTCAACAGCTTCGTGCGCAGCTCGAAGGCGAGCTCTTCGAGCTCCGCCACGCTCCTGCGCTCCGTCGCCGGGCCCGCCGGTTCCGTCATGGATCGCCCTCCTCGTCGAGCGCCCCGCGTCCCTCCGGGTCGGCCCGGGGGCGGGGCGTGCGCATCCCACGGTAACAGCATTGAGTTTAGTTGTAAACTGGATTTCCGGTGGGCGCCGCGGCGCGGCGTCGCGATACGATGCCCGTGCGATGATTGCGGCCGAGATGAGGCGGAAGTGAGCGGATCCCACGACCCTGGCGGCCCGGCCGACATGGTCACCGAGCCGCTCGAGGCCTTCATCGACCCCGACGGCTTCACCCCGCGCCTGATCGCGCTCCTCTCCAACGCCCTCGTCTGGCGCGAGTCGGGCCTCATGCGCGAGCGCTTCGGCATCGGCACGAACGACTGGCGCGTGCTCTCCGCGCTCGCGATGCGCCCGGGCATGCCGGCGAGCGAGGTCTCGGAGTTCCTCGTCATGAACAAGGCGGTCGTCTCGAAGAGCGTCACCGCCCTCGCGAAGCGCGGGCTCATCGCGCTCAGGGACGGCCCGCGGGGTTCGCGGCCGATGTTCCTCACGGGCGCGGGCGCGGAGCTGCACGACCTGCTGCTGCCCATCTCGATGCGCGGGCAGGAGATCATCCTCGACGGGCTCCCCGCGGACGAGGTCGAGCGGTTCAACGCGCTGCTCGCCGAGATGCTGCGGCGGATCCAGCTCGCGCAGTCGGCGGGTGCGGCGTCTGCCGAGCCGCCCGCGCGGGGAACGGCCGCGGGGACGGCCGGCGCGTGACCGCGCGC
>CALMSE010000262.1 GCA_937872275.1 uncultured Leucobacter sp.
GCCGCCGGCCGAGCGCGCTCGCCGGCTCGCTCACTGCGGTGGGGATCGTGCTCGCGATCCTCGCGACCCAGCTCGGCCTCAGCATCGTGGTCTCCCGCGGCGCATACGAGACGCGAGCCCTCGAGGTCGAGCAGCGCGACCTCGTGCGGGTCGAGCGGGTGCTCTCGCAGCACCTCGACAAGCTGGCCTCGCCGCAGAACCTCGCCGAGAACGCGGCGGCGCTCGGCATGGTGCAGAACGCCACCCCCGCCACACTGCGACTGAGCGACAGCGCCGTGCTCGGCGATCTCGCGCCGCGCACGAGCGCGGTCGCGGGCAATCTCGTGCCGAACTCCACGCTTGCGAACATGCCGGTGGTCGATACCGACGGCCTGATGGTCTCGCGGAACGGGGGACAGGCCGAAGCGGTTCCCGCTGCCGCCGCCGCCGCGCCGGTAGCTTGGGAGGGCAAGCTGCCCGCCCCCGACACCCACTAGACGCGCCGGCGCGGGCGGCGGGCCGAGGAGGAACGATGCGCAGAACGCGGGGACGCGCGGCCAGGCGTCTGCTCGCCATCGCGATCGTGATCGTCGGCGCGGTGGTCTTCGCGGTGCGGCTCGTCGATCTGCAGCTGGTCTCGGCCGCCGCGCTGAACGAGGAAGCGGCCGACAAGCGCGCGGTGCCGATCGTGATCCCGAGCCTGCGCGGCGACATCGTGGATCGCGAGGGCCGCATCCTCGCCACCACGGACGAGCGCTACGACGTGCAGCTCTCGCCGAAGAACGCCCGACTGGGGGGCGGCAAGTTCTGGCGCCTCGACGAGGGCGGGGTCGGCACCACGCAGGTGACCGCGGAGGAGGCGTTCGCCGAGATCGGCGCCGTCACGGGACAGACCGCCGAAGAGATCGCCGCCATCGTCGACGACGCGCTCGCCGAGAACCCGAAGTCCGATTTCGCCTATGTGAAGCGCTCGGTCGACCTCACGACCCTCAACAAGCTGAAGGCGCTGCAGATCCCGTGGCTCACGTTCGACACCAATCACGCTCGCGTCTACCCGAACGGCGCCGTTGCGGGCAACCTCATCGGCTTCGCGGGCGCCGACTCCGAGCCGCAGGCGGGGGTCGAGTTCTCGCAGAACGAGTGCCTCACGGGCGTCGACGGGGAGGAGAGCTACGAGCGCGGCGCCGACGGCGTCGCGCTCCCGGGCAGCGCGGTGGTGAACCAGCAGGCGGTCGACGGCGGCACGGTGGCCCTCACCATCGACCTCGACCTGCAGTACGAGGCCCAGCAGACCATCAACGAGAAGGTCGCGGACGCGGGGGCCGAGTGGGGCCGCCTCGTGATCATGGACGCGCAGACCGGAGAGCTCGTCACCGTGGCCGAGGACGGCTCGGTGGACCCGAACGACGTCGACGCCTCGGATCCCACGAAGCGGGAGGCGCGATCCTTCGTCGATCCGTACGAGCCCGGATCGACGTTCAAGGCCATCACGGCCTCGGCCCTGATCGACCAGGGCGTCGCGTCGCCGAGCACCCCCAACCTCACGCCCTGGACCTGGGAGCCCGAGGGCGCCGTGCGCTTCAACGACTCCTTCCAGCACGAGCAGATGCCCTGGACCCTCACGGGCATCATGGTCAACTCCTCGAACGTCGGCATCTCGATGCTCGGCAGTCAGCTCAGCGAGCAGACCCGCTACGACTATCTGCGGGCCTTCGGCATCGGCGAGTCGACGGCGGCCGGCATGCCGCTCGAGGACTCGGGTCTGCTCTACCCGCCCGAGCAGTGGGACCGCCAGACGAGCTACAACACGATGTTCGGCCAGGGCGTCTCCTCGACCATCGTGCAGACGGCCGGGGTCTACCAGGCGATCGCGAACGGGGGCCTGCGGGTACCGCCGAGCGTCGTCGAGAGCTGCACGGCCTCGGACGGCACGGTGACGGAGCCCGATCACGGTGAACCGGTGCAGGCGGTCTCGTCCCAGACCGCGGCGAGCATGATGCAGGTGCTCGAGACGGTGGTGCAGAAGAGCTGGGTGAGCGACTACGTGAGCATCCCCGGGTACCGCATCGCGGGCAAGACGGGAACCGCCGAGCAGGCCGACGGCCAGGGCGGCTACCGCGCCGACTACGTGCACAGCTTCGTCGGCATCTTCCCGGCAGAGGCGCCCCGCTACGTCATCGCGGTCTCGATCGCCTACCCCGCGTCGGGCGAGGCGGGCGCGATGGCCGCGGTCGGGGCGTTCAAGGACGCCGCCGAGGCGACGATCCGCACCTTCCACATCCCGCCCTCGACCGGTTCGTTCGAGCCGCTGGCCGACACTTACTGAGCATTAGGATCGTAGGGTGACGAACACCGACGGCGAGCTGAGCCTCCGCCCGCGACGCACGATGCCCGTGCCGCTGGGCTCGATCGTCCGCGATTTCGGGCTCGCGCTCTCCGAAGGGGCGGATCGCGACACGCCGCTCACTGGGGCCACCCTCGACTCGCGGGACGTGCGCCCGGGCGACCTCTACCTCGCACTTCCCGGGGCGAGGCGGCACGGGGCCGACTTCGCGGCCGGGGCGGCCGGCCTCGGCGCCGCCGCGATCCTCACCGAC
>CALMSE010000263.1 GCA_937872275.1 uncultured Leucobacter sp.
ACCGGGGCGGTGGCCGCGGAGGCCGGCCCGGCGGAGGCCGGCACGATCGGCTTCGTGCCGACCATGGGAGCCCTGCACGAGGGCCACCTCTCGCTCGTGCGGGCCGCCCGCGCGGCGCACGCCACGGTCGTGCTCTCGATCTTCGTGAACCCGACGCAGTTCGACGAGCAGTCGGACTTCGCGCGCTACACCCGCGACGAGGGGCGCGACGCCGAGCTCGCCGCGGCCGCCGGAGTCGACGTGCTCTTCGCCCCCGAGGTCGCGGAGGTCTACCCCGAGGGCTTCAGCACCTCGGTGAGCGTCGGCGGTCGCCTCACCGAGGTGCTCGAGGGAGCCGAACGGGGTCGCGGCCACTTCGACGGCGTCGCCACGGTCGTGGCGAAGCTGCTCATCGCCGTCGGGCCCGAGGCCGCGTACTTCGGCGAGAAGGACTACCAGCAGCTGCTGGTCGTGCGCCGTCTCGTCGCCGACCTCGGCCTTCCCGTGCGCATCGTGGGCTGCCCGACCTCCCGCGAGCCCGACGGCCTCGCCCGTTCGAGTCGCAACGCCCGCCTCACCGCCGAGGAGCGCCGTCGCGCCGGGGCGATCCCTCGCGCCCTCGCGGCGATCGCCGAGCGCGCCCGGCACGGCGCTGCGGACCCCGAGCCCCTGCGGGCGGAGGCGCTGCGCGAGCTGGCTGCCGAGGGCGTCGAAGTCGAGTACCTCGCCTTCGTCGATCCGGACTCCCTCGAGGCCGTGGCGGATCTCGCGTCCCCCGTGCTCCTCGCCGTCGCCGCGCGCATCGGCGACGTGCGCCTCATCGACAACCGCCTGCTGAGCGCCGCGGCTCCCGCTGTGCCGGGGGCCCCGATCGCACCTGCGACTCCTGCGACCCCTGCGACCCCTGCGACCCCTGCCGACCCGAAGAGGTGACCGAATTGCCGAAGACGACCCTGATCCGCCTCGCCGAGATGAAGACGCGACGCGAGCCGATCGTGATGGTGACCGCCTACGACTATCCCGACGCGCGGGCCGCGGAACGCGCGGGCGTCGACATGGTGCTCATCGGCGACTCCGGGGCGCAGGTCGCGCTCGGCTACGACTCGACCGTGCGGGTGTCGATCGACGAGATGCTGATGCTCGCGAGCGCCGTGAAGCGGGGCACCGAGAGCGCGTTCATCGTGTGCGATCTGCCCTTCGGCTCGACCGAGGCCTCCGACGAGCAGGCGGTGGAGTCCGCCGTGCGCTTCGTGCGCGAGGCGGGGGTCGACGCGGTGAAGCTCGAGGGGGGCAACGCCGCCAAGGCGAGCCGTATCCGCGCGATCGTCGCCGCGGGCATTCCCGTTGTCGGCCACGTCGGCCTCACCCCGCAGACCGCGACCGCGCTCGGCGGCCTGCGCGCCCAGGGCCGCACCGAGGAGAGCGCTCGTCGGGTCGTGAGCGAGGCGCTCGCGGTGCAGGAGGCGGGTGCCTGCGCGATCGTGATCGAGGCCGTGCCGACCGAGATCGTCGACGCGGTGCTCCCGAGACTCCGCGTGCCGGTCATCGGCATCGGCGCTGGGCCGGCCGACGGGCAGGTGCTCGTGCTCCACGACCTGCTCGGCATCACCGAGGGGCGCACCGCGTCCTTCGTGCGGCGCTACGCGAGCCTCGGCGAGGCGGCGACGGCCGGCATCGAGGCCTACGCGGCCGAGGTGCGGTCGGGCGCCTTCCCCGCCGCCGAGCATCAGTACCGGGCGGGCGAGGAGGCCGTTCGGGCCGCCCGCGAGGCGGCCGGATCCGCGGGCGCCTGAGCCGAGGGCTCGTTCAGACCGCCGTCAGGCCTCGGATCCGCCGGGGCCGCCCCTGATCGCCGACTCCGCGCGTTGCTCGACGCGTTCCTCCGCGACCACCCCTTCCTCCACGGGAAGCGCCCCGGGTCGGAGGCGATCCGCCGACTCGATTCCGGGGGTCGCGCTGAAAACGAGTAGGGTGGCGGCATGGCTGATTCTTCATTCGACGTCGTGAGCAAGATCGACTCCATGGAGGTCGAGAACGCGGTGAACCAGGCCCGCAAGGAGGTCGAGCAGCGCTACGACTTCAAGGGCGTGGGCGCCGACATCTCGCTGAACGACAAGGCGATCCTCATCAAGGCGAACACCGAGGAGCGCGCGAACGCGGTGCTCGACGTGCTGCAGTCGAAGTTCGTGAAGCGCGGACTCTCGCTCAAGGCGCTCGACTCGGGCGAGCCCTACGCGAGCGGCAAGGAGTACCGCATCGAGTCGAAGCTCAAGGAGGGCATCGACCAGGCCACCGCGAAGAAGCTGAACAAGCTGATCCGCGACGAGGGGCCGAAGAGCGTGAAGAGCCAGGTGCAGGGCGACGAGCTGCGCGTCAGCTCGAAGAGCCGCGACGATCTTCAGGCGGCGATCGCGCTGCTGAAGGACGCCGACGTGGAGGTGGCGCTTCAGTTCGTCAACTTCCGCTGACGAGCGCCCCCGCCGCGTCGCCGGGGGCGCCCAGTCGGGAAGAGTCCCGCCGCGCCTTCGCCGGCTGCTTCCCGCCGAAACCGCATCCAAGTACCGAGATCACCTCAAAATCACGTGATTGAGATGGGCTTTCGGCACTTGGATGCGGTTTCGGCGAAGAAAGGGTGGGCGGCGGCGCGCCCCTCGCGTCGCGGCGGGGCTCAGCCCGGCAGCGACGGCCGCGGTTCGACCGCGGGCTGCTTCGGGATCAGCAGCGAGAGCACCATCGCGACGACGCCGACGGCGATCGCCAGCCAGAAGGACAGCTCGAAGGCCTGCCGGCTCGGCACCGCGACGCCCTCGAAGTCCACGGTGACGGCCGCGAGCACGCCGCCCATCACCGCCGCGGCCGTGGCCGTGCCCACCGAGCGGAACAGGGCGTTGAGCCCGTTCGAGGCCCCCGTCTCGGTCGCCGGGACGGATCGCATGATGATCATGGGCATCGCGGCGAAGGTGAAGCCGATGCCGACCCCGACGAGGAGGTTCGCCACGAAGATGTGCCACACCTCGCTCACCCAGAGCAGCACGAAGGCGTAGGCGAACACGATCGCGGCAGTGCCGATCGTGAAGAGGCGGCGCGCCCCGATCGTGCGCTCGAGCCAGCCCGACAGCGGCGCGAGCACCATCATCACGAGGCCTGCGGGCATGATGACGAATGCCGCGGCCACCATGTCGAGCCCGAAGCCGGATCCCGACTCGACGGGCAGCTCGAGCATCTGCGGAAAGGTCACGTTCGACGAGAAGAGGGCGAAGCCCATGCACAGGGCGGCCAGGTTGGTCAGCAGCACGGCGGGCCGGGCGGCGACCCTGAGATCGAGCAGCGGCCCCCGCGTGCGCAGCTGGTACCAGCCCCACAGCAGCAGCACGAGGACGCCGCCGATCCCGCACCCGAGCGCCGCAGGCGAGGCCCAGCCCCACTCGGCGCCGCGGGAGAGGAACAGCAGGATCCCGGTCATGCCGAGCGCGAGCCCCAGCGCCCCGAGAACGTCGAGCCGCCCGGGGAAGAGCAGCACGTCGCCGGGCACGGCCAGCACCACGAGCACCACACCGACCGCGCCCAGGCCGGCGGCGAGCCAGAACAGCGCATGGAAGTCGGCGTGCTGCGCGACATATGCCGCGAGCGGCATGCCTACGGCGCCGCCGATGCCCATCGTCGCGCTCATGAGGGCGACGGAGGTGCTGAGGCGCTCGGGGGGCACCACGTCGCGCAGGATCGCGATGCCGAGCGGCACGACGCCCATGGCGGCGCCCTGCATCCCGCGCCCGACGAGGATGCCGGGGACCGAGGCGGAGAACCCCGCGATGAGCGAGCCCAGGATCAGCAGCCCGAGCAGCACGAGCACCACCCGGCGCTTGCCGTACATGTCGCCCAGGCGCCCGGCGATCGGAGTGACCACCGCCGAGACCAGCAGCGTGATCGTCACCACCCAGCTCGTGTCCTCGCGCGAGGCGCCCAGCAGGGCGGGCAGCTCGGCCTGCAGCGGCACGACGAGCGTGAACATGAACGACGAGCACAGCCCGGTGAAGGCGAGTGCGGCGACCGTCGCCCAGCGGGGCGGCGTGCGCGTCAGGCGCCGCCGGCGTCGCTCGTCGCCAGTCGTCACCCGTCCAGGCTATCGGTGCCGCCGTCTCCCGCCCCCGGGTAGACTGTCCGGGTGATCGGCGAGAACCTCCTCGGCCCCGAGCCCACGCTGCTCCCGGCCGAGCCGCGAGTGCTGGGCGCCCTCGCGAACGGCGAAGACCTCGAGAGCGTGGTCCGGGCGAACCCCGACTCGCCGCTGGCCTGGGCGCTCGCCGCCGACGAGGCCCGCGCCCGGGGTCGCACGATCGAGGCCTACGCCTTCGCCCGCGTCGGCTACCACCGCGGCCTCGACGCGCTGCGGAGGGCGGGCTGGCGCGGCGCCGGCCCGGTCCCGTGGGAGCACGAGGCGAACCGCGGAGTGCTGCGAGCCCTCTACGCGCTGCGCCGATCCGCCGCCGACATCGGCGAGACGGCGGAGGTCGAACGCCTCACCGAGTTTCTGAACGGGGCGGATCGCACCGCGATCGCCCGCATCGAGGCCGAACACGGCCCGTACGACGCGAGCGACGAGCTCGGGGAAAGGGGCTGAGATGCCCGCTGTACTCATCACCGGCGCCCAATGGGGCGACGAGGGCAAGGGACGCGCGACCGATCTGCTCGGCAGCCGCGTCGACTACGTCGTCAAGTTCAACGGCGGCAACAACGCCGGTCACACCGTCGTCGTGGGCGACGAGAAGTACGCCCTGCACCTGCTGCCCTCGGGCATCCTCACCCCGGGGGTGACGCCGGTCATCTCGAACGGCGTCGTCGTCGACCTCGAGGTGCTGAAGGGCGAGCTGGAGGCGCTCAGCGCCCGCGGCGTCGACGTGTCGAGGCTGAAGGTGAGCGCGAACGCGCACGTCATCACCGCCTACCATCGCACGCTCGACAAGGTCACCGAGCGCTTCCTCGGCAAGCGCCAGATCGGCACGACGGGGCGCGGGATCGGCCCCGCCTACGCCGACAAGATCAACCGGGTCGGCATCCGCATCCAGGACATCTTCGACGAGGGCATCCTGCGGCAGAAGGTCGAGGCGGCGCTCGACTTCAAGAACCAGATCCTCGTGAAGATCTACAACCGCCGCGCCATCGGCGTCGACGAGGTGGTCGACGATCTGCTGGGCTTCCGCGAGCTGCTGGAGCCCATGGTGTGCGACACCTCGCTGCTGCTGCACGACGCCATGCAGGAGGGGAAGACGATCCTCTTCGAGGCGGGCCAGGCGACCATGCTCGACATCGACCACGGCACCTACCCGTTCGTGACGTCGTCGAACGCGACCGCCGGCGGCGCCTCGACGGGCAGCGGCCTGCCGCCGTACGCGATCGACCGCGTCATCGCGGTGGTGAAGGCCTACGCCACCCGCGTCGGCTCGGGGCCGTTCCCCACCGAGCTCTTCGACGAGTCGGGCGAGTACCTGCGCGCGCAGGGCTTCGAGTTCGGCACCACCACCGGCCGCCCCCGCCGCTGCGGCTGGTACGACGCCCCCGTCGCCCGCTACGCGGCGCGCATCAACGGCGTCACCGACTTCGTGCTCACGAAGCTCGACGTGCTCTCGGGGCTCGAGACGATCCCGGTGTGCGTCGCCTACGACGTGAACGGCGTGCGCCACGACGAGATGCCGGTGAATCAGAGCGACTTCCACCACGCGAAGCCCGTCTACGAGGAGTTCCCGGGCTGGGCCGAGGACATCTCGGGCGCGCGCCGCTTCGAGGATCTGCCGCAGAACGCGCAGGACTACATCCTCGCCCTCGAGGCCATGAGCGGATCGCGCATCTCGGCGATCGGCGTCGGTCCCGAGCGCGAGCAGGTGGTCGTGCGGCACGACCTGCTGGCCTGACCCGCCCCGGCGGCCCGAGAAGCTCAGCAGCCCCGAGAAGCTCAGAAGCGGAGAGCACGATGACCGAACAGACCCCGGAGGAGCGCCTGCTGCGCCTGCGCTCAAGCATCGACAACATCGACGCAGCGCTGATCCACATGCTGGCCGAGCGCTTCCGCTGCACTCAGGAGGTGGGGCGGCTGAAAGCGGAGTATGAGATGCCGGCCTCGGATCCCGAGCGCGAGGCGCGGCAGATCGCGAGGCTGCGCGGCCTCGCGGAGGACGCTCAGCTCGATCCCGAGTTCGCCGAGAAGTGGTTCAACTTCGTGGTCGCCGAGGTGATCCACCACCACCACCGGCTCGCGAACGAGGCCGCCGGCGACGAGTCCTGAGGCGCTGCCCTCCCTCCCCTGTACGGGCGCTGACCTGCGGTCAGGCGAGCGCGGGCAGACGAAGGTTAGGGCAGGCTCGGCTTCGATGCACGGCGTCCCCGCCACGACCAGAATGGAGCGATGGGCAGGATCGGCGCGGCGGCGAGACGGTACCCCCTGGTGGCGGCGACCCTGTTCGTCGGCGCGGCGGGGCTGGTGCTGCTCGCGACCCCGTGGCGCGGAGCCGCGCCCTGGCTGGTGGGCGCCTACGCGCTCGCGGTCGCGGCCTGGGAGGCCGTGGGCATGGTGCGCAGCCTGCTGCGCGGTCGGGCGGGCCTCGACATCCTCGCGGTGACCGCGGTCACCGCGGCGGTGCTCGTCGGCGAGCCCTGGGCGGCGCTCGTCGTCGTGCTCATGCTCACCGGAGGCGCCGCGCTCGAGGACTACGCCGAGAACCGCTCGAAGCGCGAGCTGAACGCACTGCTCGCCAGAGCCCCGCAGCGCGCCACCCGTGTGTCGGCGGGCGGGCGCGCCGAGCGGGTCGATGTCGACGAGATCCGCGTGGGCGATGTGCTGCTCGTGCGGCCCGGCGAGCTCGTGCCGGTCGACGCGGTGCTGCTCGACGAGAGCGCAGCCTTCGACGAGTCCTCGCTGACCGGCGAGAGCCTGCCCGTCGAGCGGATCGCCGGCGAGCGCGTGTCGAGCGGGGCGGTGGGCGGATCGGCGGCCGTCCGCATGCGGGCCGTCGCGCTGGCCGCCGACAGCGAGTATCAGCGCATCGTCCGGCTGGTCGAGGAGGCCGCGGGCAGCCGGTCGCGGGTGGTGCGGCTGGCGGATCGCTACGCGGTGCCCTTCACGCTGCTCTCGCTCGCCATCGCGGGCGCGGCGTGGGCGCTCACGGGCGACGCGGTGCGCTTCGCCGAGGTGCTCGTCGTCGCGACGCCGTGCCCGCTGCTGATCGCGGCTCCGGTGGCGTTCCTGGGCGGCATGAGCCGATCCGCCCGGTTCGGTCTCATCGTGAAGGGCGGCGGCACGCTCGAGCAGCTGGCCCGGGTGCGCTCGGTGGGCTTCGACAAGACGGGCACGCTCACGAGCGGTCGCCCGACGCTGCGGCGGGTGCTGCCGGCGCGGGGCTTCTCCGAGGAGGAGGTGCTGCGGCTCGCGGCGTCGGCCGAGGTGTACTCCTCGCACGTGCTGAGCTCGTCGGTCGTGGGCGCCGCGCGGGCGCGCGGGCTCGTGCTCGCGCCGGTCGCCTCGGCCGAGGAGAGCGCGACGAACGGCGTCGCCGCGGTGCTCGATGCCTCGAGTCCGGATGCGTCGGCCATGGGCACCGGGCCTGCCGGGCCTGCCGGGGAGACCGGGGAGTCGGGGATGCCCGGCGCGTCGGCCGCCCCCGTCACGGTGCGCGTGGGCAAGCCCTCGTGGGTGGCGGGCTTCGTCTCCGGGCTCGAGCCCGCCGTGCTCGAGCCCGGAGAGCTCGCCATCTACGTCGCCGCGGGCGAGCGATTCGCGGGCGCGATCGTGATGCGCGACCTGCTGCGCGAAGAGGCCCCCGCGGTCGTCGCCGAACTGCGCGGGCTCGGGGTCGAGCGCATGCTGGTCGTCACGGGCGACGTCGCCGCGACGGCCGGGCCGATCGCCGCGGACCTCGGCATCGACGAGGTGCACGCCGAGTGCCGGCCGGGAGACAAGGTGCGCATCGTCGGCGGGGTGCGCCCGCGGCCGCTGCTCTTCGCGGGCGACGGGCTCAACGACGCCCCGGTGCTCGCCGCGGCCGAGGTCGGCTTCGCGATGGGCGCGCGCGGATCCACCGCGGCGAGCGAATCGGCCGACGTCGTGAACCGCTTCGACGACCTCTCGGCCCTGCCGCGCGCGGTGCGGATCGGCCGCGACACCGTTCGCATCGCCCTGCAGAGCATCTGGCTCGGCATCGTGATCAGCGTGGGGCTCATGCTCGTGGCGGCCTTCGGCTTCCTGCCCGCCCTCGCGGGCGCCTGGCTGCAGGAGCTCGTCGATCTCATCGCGATCCTGGGGGCGCTGCGCGCGATCGGCCCGCGCGCAGAGCGGCGGCGGGCTCAGGCGCGCTGAGCGGCCCGGGCCGCGGCGATGGCGACCAGCACGCGCTCGCGCAGGGCGTCGCCGCGATCCGCGAAACCGCGCTGCAGCGCCGCATACGCGCGCTTGCCCTCGGGGGTCTCGATCGCGACGGGCTCGAGGGGCCTGCCGTCGGAGCCCGCGAAGCCGCTCACGTCGTAGGGCGACGCGCGCATGTCGACCTCGCGGATGTCGCGGGCCAGCTCGAAGGCGTCGAGCAGCAGCGCGCCCGGCACGATCGGACCGAGCTTCGCCGCCCACTTGTAGACGTCCATGCCGGCGTGCAGGCAGCCGGCCTGCTCCGTCTCGGGCTGGGCCTCCCGCGTCGGGGAGAGCGTGTTGAGCGGTCGTGCGTCGGGGGTGAAGAAGCGGAAGGCGTCGAAGTGGGTGCAGGCGATGCGGTGCGATTCGACCACGCGGTCCGTGGCCTCGTGGCCGATGCGCAGCGGCAGCCCGGAGTGGCGCAGCTGCCCGGGTCCCAGCCGGTAGACCATGGCCCACTCGTGCAGACCGAAGCAGCCGAACTGGGGGGCGCGCTCGAGGGTCGTCCGCAGCAGGCGCTCGACGTGGTCGACGGTGGATCCGCGCTTCGCGAAATAGGCGTCGAGGTCGACGGCGACATCGGCGGATCCGCCCACCGGGGCGTAGTGCCGCCAGGAGGCGCGATCCGCCGCCGCCCCTTCGAGCACGACGCCGGCGCCCGGATGCCAACGGCTCAGCTCGGCCGGCTTCACCGAGTAATAGGTCCAGAGGAAGTCCTCGACCGGGTGCTTCTCGCCGCGCTGCCTGCGCGCGCGGTGCCCGTCCGACAGCGCCGCCGCGCGGTCGCGATGCGCCCGCTCGTGGGCCAGCCAAGCGGCACGCGGCAGCCGGAGGGGCGCGGCAGCGGCTCCGGGTCGCTCGAGCAGGTCGACGGGTACGGGCACACGACCAGGGTACGGGGCCCCTCCCGCGGTTCGCGAACCGCCATCGCCCCGGTTCCGGGGAGTGCGGTAGCCTCGTTCTCGGGGAGCTCCGCTGCGCTGCGGGGCATAGGGTCACGGAGCGCTGGGGAGTCAGTTGCGTGAATCGGGGAGCGAGCGCGGTCGGCCGGAACCGCAGCTCCGGCGTGCCGGCGACCGCACTCCGCTGGGCCGGGTCATCGGGCGGATCGAGGTCACCTGGGGCACCGGCGAGTACGCGCACGCCGCCGAACTGCTCGAAGAGGACTTCCTCGCGGCCTGGTACGGATTCAGCCCCGAGCGCTTCGCCGAGATCATCTCGACGCTGGTGCGCGATGGAGGAGCGGCGACTCCGCTGCTGCTGATCGCGAACTCGGCGTTCTCGCCCGACGGCATGGCCGGCCTCGCCGCCGCGGACGGCTTCCCGGGGGTAGACGTCGGCGATTCCGGCGAGGAGTCCGTCGTGGGTCCCGCGGCCGCCATGCTCGTCGCGCAGATGTTCGCGCTGCGCATGCAGGGCCGGGCGACCGAGGCGATGGACGTCTCCGCCGAGCTCGAGCGGCGCTTCGGCAGCATCCGGCCGATCTTCGACAGCCTGCGCGGCTGGGGGCTCTTCAGCTCGGTGCAGAACGGGATCACCGCCATGCTCGCCGGCGACTTCCGGGCCGCCATCGAGAGCTTCACCCAGGCGCGGATGCACGCGCTGTATCCGCCGCTGGCGTTCCTCACGCGCGACGCCTGCGTGAAGATGGCGATCCTCGAAGCGCTGTACGGCTCGGCGGAGCAGGCCCGGATCCTCCTCGACCGTGCCGACGAGGTGCCCCGCACCGAGAGCTGGGCCGAGGAGGTCGTCGACGCGGGGCAGGCGATCGCGGCCTCCATCGTGCGGGCCGACGACCCCGCGGAGGCTCTCCGCATGCTCGACGCGGTGCCGCTGCGCGCGATCGGCGAGATCTGGCCGTTCTACGCCAGCGCCCTGCAGCGCGCCTGCCTCCTCGCGGGCGATCTCGACGAGGCCCAGCGACGGCTCGAGGTGATCGAACGGCTGCCGCTGCCGCGCGTCGAGGGCCAGGGGTACGCCGGGAGCGCGCTGCTGCTGGGCGGCGCGAGGCGCTCGATCATGTACGGCGACCTGGTGGAGGCCCGGGAACGGCTCGAACGCGCCGACGGCTCGATCGCCGTCACGCGCCTGCTGATCGCCGCGCTCGAGCTCGTCGCCGGGCGCCCCCGCGAGGCGCTCAAGCACGCCGTGGGGCTGCACGAGGAGACGCGGCACCTGCGGGTGCTCGAGATGCGTCGGCTCGCGGTCATCTCCGGCAGCCATCTCGCCCTCGGATCGCCCGACGACTGCCGCGAGGTGCTGCAGTTCGCCCTCCGCCAATCTGGCGGGGTGCGGCCCGACGAGGTGCTCTGCTTCCCCGCCGAGGTGCGCCGATTCGCCGAGGAGCTCTTCGAGGAGTGGCCGCGCCCGGAAGCGGATTCGCCCGCGCATCTCGACATCTTCCTCGATTCGGCGACGGCGCTCACCGACCGTGAACTGGAGGTGCTGCGGGAGCTCGCCGCGGGCCTGTCGCGTGAGCAGATCGCCAGGGCGCAGTTCATCTCGATCAACACGCTCAAAGCGCATCTGCGCGCGGTCTACCGGAAGCTGGGCGTGAACTCCCGCGCCGGAGCGGTGCTCGAAGCGGAGCGGCGCGGCCTGATCTGACGCGCTCGGGCCGCCGGGCCGACCCGGCCGGCGGCAGATTTCACCCGCCGTTTCACCCTTTGCGGGCCGCAGCCGTCCGCGCCGGATGGATAGGTTCGGTCTGAAGACTGGAGAGTTCGGTCTTGGGGGGTTCACGGGGTCGTCATGGCGCGCTGTCGCGCTGCCGTGACGGACTCCGCGAGGGTACGGCCGAGGAACGGGGGTTCCTCGGCCGATTGATGCACGACTGTTGGGGGAAACAACGTGTCAGAGAGTGTTGCTCGTCGCGCCGGGGGAATCCGCGGATTCGCGCGTGTCAAGAAGTGGCTCGCCGGAGGACTGAGCGCCGCCCTGGCCGTGGGCATGCTGGCCGCCGGCGGCGCCACCGCCGCCCACGCCGCGGATCCGGCCAGCCTGCGCATCTTCAAGACGGTGACCGTCGACGGCGAGACATACGACCTGCCGGAGACGCCCCACGTCGGAGTCGACGAAGAGTTCCAGTGGAACATCGAGATCGTCTGCGACCAGATCACCGACCAGTGCGTGAACGCGACGCTCACCGACGCCGTCCCCGCCGAGTTCGAGATCGTCGAGGCCGGGATCAACACCGGCGCGATCCCCTCCGACGTCAGCGTGGTCGGCCAGAACGTCACGGTGAGATTCCTGGAGCCCCTGACGATGCCGTCGGGCGCGGTGGGCCTGAGCGCGACCGCCTTCGTCACGATCCCCGTGAAGCTGCGCGCGATCCCCGTCGAGCAGGACGGAGACGTGTTCACCAACACCGCGTCCGTGGTGGCCGACAACGCGCCCCTCGTCTCCGACTCCGCGGCCGTCACGGCCGATGTGGAGTTCACCCTGCTCGCCGACGCCTCGAAGGCGTTCGATCCGACCTCGACGCTCGCCGAGGAGGGCGCGCCGGTGTCGCTCACCTTCGGGGGCGCGAACGCGTCGAACGGCGCGGTGGACACGCTCGTGGTCCAGGACCCGATCAATCCGGCTGCGAGCCCGAACATCTTCCAGCAGTACCTGCAGCTCGACGGCCTCACCGCCGCGACGTGGCCCGACGGAGCCGAGTCGGCGGTCGTCTCCGTCTACGACGTCTCCACGAGCACCTGGGTCGACGCGCCCGCGGTCGCGGCGCCCGGCGCGCTCGTGCTGCCCGCGGTCGATCCCGCCGACCGCGGCGGCATCCGCTTCACGTTCACCTCGGTGAACCCGGCGATCCCGGTCGGCGCGACGACGAGCGTGCAGCTCGCGCTCTCGCAGCGGGCCTCGGTGAGCGGCATCCTCGCCGACACCGCGCTGAGCAACGTCTCGACCGCGCAGGTCTCCGTCGGCGGCGAGGACTCGCCGGTGGATCAGGCGCCCGCCTCCGTCACGCTGCGTCCCGCGAGCACCGCGGTCGAGGCCTCCAAGGACATCACTCCTCCGGAGATCGCCGTGAGCGGGTCGACCACCCAGGCCACCGTGACGCTCGGCGCCGAGAACACGGGCACGCGCTCGCTCGAGACCCTGACGATCGCAGAGCCGAGCAACCCGGCCGACCTGTCGGCGAACAACCTGATGGCGCCCGCGTTCCCGGGCGGCGGCGTGACCTTCGCGGGCTTCGGCGCCGTCGAGTGGCCGACCGGCGCGACCGCCGTCTCGATCACCTACCACTTCGCCGACGGCTCCACCGAGACGGCGGGATCCACCACCCTCAACACCCTGCCCGAGCCCGTGAGCACCGAGCGCGTGACCGGCTTCGGCATCACCTTCACCGGCGACATCGTCGAGGGCGCCGAGGCGACCGTCCCGTTCACGGTCGACGCCTCGGAGACCGACGGCACCCAGTTCCCCGGCGGCCGCAACATCACCGGCCTCAACCAGATCACGGTCTCGGGCACGACTCCCGGTGTGACCCCCGACCCGGCCCCCGACACGGCCGAGGACGATCTCACCATCTTCGCCGAGCAGATCAGCATCGTCACCGAGAAGTCGCTGACGCACGACCGGCTCTACTCGATCCCCGGCCAGACCACCACGGCGCGGCTCAAGACCACGATCCTGCCCTACCCGCAGACCACCCGGAACGCCACCCGGGTGATCATCGACGACCCGTCGACGACGACCGGCGTGACCGACTGGTACGAGCACTTCAACGCGACGGCCATCACCCTCACGCAGATCCCCGCGAACGCCACGCTCACCGTGCAGTGGCGCAACGCCGCGGGCATCTTCGCCGACATCCCCGGCATGGTCGACATCTCAGGCGGCACGATCTTCAGCGCGCCGATCACGAGCCCGTCGCCCGACCTGATCACGGGCATCCGCTTCGTCTACACCTCCACCGACGGCTTCGTGCCCGGCCAGGAGCTGGTGCCGAACATCACCTACACGACGCGTGCGAACTTCCGCACCATCAACGGGCAGGGCCCGATCCCGAGCAATCACGCGGATCCCGAGGAGTCGCTGGAGACGCCGCTCTTCAGCCCCGAGAACTGCTCCGCCTCCGAGGCGACCAACGCCACGCTCGGCCTCGACTCCGGCCGGGTCGAGGTGGCCCCGCCCTGCCCGATCGTCGATCTGATGCCCACCGGACCCGGCGTGGGCCCCGGCATCGACAAGGAGTGGAACCCCGATCTCGTGTTCAGCCACTCTCGGCAGAACACGACGGTGAACCTCCGCTGGTCGGCCGGCGTGCAGAACCTCGACGAGGTCGTCATCGCCGACGTCGCCACCGATCCGGCCACCGGGCTGCCCGCCCAGCTCGGAGCCGCCAGCGTCTTCGACACCTTCAACCTGACGCGGATCGGCCCGATCAGCGATCCGCTGTTCGCCTACGACCAGGTGCAGGTGCAGGTCTTCGACGGCACCTCCTGGAGCGATCTCTCGAGCTGCACCGCGGCGGCCCCCTGCACGGGCGGCACCATCCCCGCGATCAACCTCACGACGACGCAGCAGGCGACCACGGTCGCCGTGCGCTTCATCGTCAGCGAGAAGCCCGGCCGCACCCCGACCGATCCGAGCCAGCCGCTGCCCGGCACCGGCGTGGCCGTCGGCGCCCGCACGATCCCCCTCACCCTGCAGCTGCGCGACACCACGCGCACGGCGCCGCACGACCCCGTCGTCGAGGGACCTGTCTACAACTCCGGCACCACCCCGAGCGAGGTGCTGAACACCAGCTCGATCGAAGGCTACGTCGACGACGTCCGCACGCACCGCGACACCGATGACGACACCATCGTCATCCAGGATCTGACACCCGCGGTCTCGACGACGAAGACCTGGGAGGGCGGGCCCATCGCCATCCCCTCCGACTGGACCGTGCAGACGCCGCCGACCACGCGCGTCTCCCTCGCGACCGTCAACCAGACCGCGGGAGTGATCCAGCCGGGCAACATCAACGTCGGCGGTCGCGTGAGCGAGCTGCGCATCGTCGACCCGGGCCACGTGGATCCGCTGCTCGAGCGGTCGCCGTTCGAGGAGTTCGACCTCGTGCGCTTCCACAGCCTGACCGTGCCCGCGGGCACCGAGGGCATCGAGATCCAGTTCGCGGGCGCCGGGGCTCCGGCGACCATCGCGACGGATCCCGGCCAGCCCGGAACGCCCGCCGCCCAGGCGTGGGCCGCGCTGCAGGCGCTCCCGGTCTCGGAGCTGCGCGCGGTGACCGGGATCACCGTGATCTTCCGCGGACACATCGAGTCCGGTGCCGCCAACGGCACCGGAGGCCTCCAGTTCGACCTCGAGCTGCGCCAGTTCGAGCGCAGCAATCCGACCGTCGCGGTGACCACGACGAACTCGCCCGTCGACAACACGGTGCGGGGCACCGTCAGCGACAAGCGCTGGAACCCCGTCACCGAAGGCTTCGTCGACCGGGTGCTCGGCGACGACGACGAGGCCAGCGTCTCGCTCGTCGGCGGCTCGCTCTCCGTGGTCTCCACGAAGTCGTTCAGCCCGACCTTCCAGACCGAGCCGAACAACCCCGAGGTCACCATGACGCTCGGTGCGACGCCGGGCGGCTCCGAGCGCACCAGGGCCCTCGTGCTCACGGACGACCGCGCCACCTTCTGGAACGGCTACGACTTCAAGCGCGTCGCGAACTCCTTCACCCTGCCGGGCTTCGCCCCGGGCACGAACCCGCTGCAGGTGGAGTTCAGCGTCTGCACCGGCCGCGACTTCGACGCCGATGAGATCGAGGCCGACCCGGCCCTCGGCTGCGAGGCGACCGGGGGCACCTGGTCCGCCTACACCGCGCCGGTGCTGCCCGCGGCGGCGCAGGGATGGGCCCCGGCCGACCCCGAGAACGTGCAGGGCATCCGCGTCCGCATCACCCGCCAGGGCGACGTGCAGTGGGAGAACCCGAGGAACCCGACGGTGACCGTGCCGCTCGTCATCGAGCGCCGCGCAGATCTGCGCTCGGGCGGAGCGGTGCCGTCGACCCTGAACGACGGCGAGGATCCGGCGCCGGGCCAGGCGGTCAAGGGCTTCACCGTCAACACGGTGCGGGCCGACGTGACCGGCATCTGGGGCGGAGCCGCGACCCACAGCTCTGACGCCACGATCGAGTACCGCCACACCCGCAACGCGGTGCAGGTGGTGAAGCAGCCGATCGGGGTGAAGAGCCCCGGCATCCCCTTCGACTACACGCTCACCGTGGTGAACTCCGGCGACCGCGACATCGTCGATCCGGTGATCACCGATCGCCTGCCCTACGACGCGACGCTCGGCACGCTGGTGCAGTTCGATCCCGACGCCAACCCGGCGACCCCGCGCTACGCCTTCAGCCTGAGCGGCACGAACCCGGCCTCCGACCCGATGCCGACCTGGCTCGACGACGGGGACGACGGGGTCGTGGTCGCCGAGGATCTGGCGTCGACCACGCCGACGATCGCGTTCACCTTCCCCGACGGCACCCGCCTCGCGCCGGGCCAGACCTACACCATCGTCTTCAAGATGATGTTCGTGGCCGGGGTGGTCGAGAACCAGCCGGTCGTGAACGGCTTCGACATCAGCGGCGACCGAGTTTGGGACGAGTGCGGCGTGGTCCCGGGCAACCCGGGGCACAGCGCCCAGCTGCTGAACGACGACACCGAGTGCAGCACGACGGCGCAGGTGACCCCGCAGCGGCTCGCCTCGATCCGCGGTGTGAAGTCGGTGCGCGCGGTGAACCCCGCGGGCGGCTACAACAACCACGGCTTCGCCGATGACGACGTGTGCGCCAACCGCGTCGACGGCCAGAGCTACGCCTTCCAGCCCTGCGTGCCGCGCACCATGCCGGGCCAGACCGAGCAGTGGCGCCTGACCGTCACGAACAACGGCACCACGCCGATGAACCGCGTGGTGGTGGCGGACTACCTGCCGCGCCCGGGGGACTCGACGCTCATCGCCAACTTCCCCCGCAACTCGCAGTGGACGCCGGTTCTGCAGGGCACGGCGCCGACGATGGCCGGCGTCGCGGGCACGCTCACGAGCTACGTCACGACGGCGGCGAAGGCGAGCATCTGCATGGCCGGGGTGAACAACCCGACCGACGCGCAGCTGGCGAGCTGCATCGACGCCGCGGGCGGAGTCGCCGAGGCCGCGACGAGGTTCGTGCCGTTCGCGAACCTCTCGGCGGACGAGCTGGAAGACGTGACCGCGCTGCTCTTCGTCGTCGACCCGGCGACCCCGAACGGCATCGCGCCGGGCGCGGTCATCGACATCGGCTTCGAGACCGAGACCGGGCCGTACAGCGTGCAGGACGCGGCCGATCCGCGCGCCTACAACTCGCTCACGGTGTCGGCGCTCTACCCCCGGACGAACGCTCCGGACGCGCCGATGAACACCCTCACCTCGCGCGATCAGTCGAACGTGGGCGTCGGGCTCATCACCGGCTCGATCCGCATCGAGAAGGAGGTCACCGGGCCGGGCGCCGGCTTCGTGCCCGACGACCAGGTGTTCAGCGGCACGCTGCAGTGCACCTCGGCGGGGCAGCCGATCCCCGACCGCCCCTTCACGGTGACGGTGGACGAGCCGACGGTGATCCGCAATCTCCCCGCCGGCGCCCTGTGCACCGCCGTCGAGACCGCGGCCTCGGGTCAGACCTCGTACACCTCCTCCACGGTGACGGTGCTCGACGACCGGGTGGCGGATCCGGAGGACCTGCCGACCATCGAGATCGCGAACGTCTACGAGCTCACCGAGCTCGTCGTGACGAAGACCGTCCAGAGCGACGCCGAGCTGATTCCGACCGGCTTCGGGTTCACGGTGGTCTGCACCTTCCTGGGGCAGGAGATCGAGCTCGACGAGGACGACGCGAGCTTCACGCTCGACGACGGCGGCTCGCACACGATCACCGGCCTGCCGGTGAACGCGGAGTGCACCGTCACCGAGACGGACGACCGCGGCGCCGACTACGTCGACGTCGAGGCGGAGTCGCTGGATGCCGACGACGAGCCGTGGGGCACCGTCACCGAGGGCGACTCCGACGCGGTGATCGACCGCCTGGCGCCGTCGACCGGTTCGAACGCGGCCGGGTTCACCAACGTCTACGGCGACTTCGCGGCGATCCGCGTCGAGAAGGACCTCGTGGGCGGCGCCGCCGACCTCGGCGAGGACCTGACCTTCTCCGTGCAGGTGGTCTGCACCTTCGAGGGCGAGACGCTGCTCGATCAGCTGGTGCCGCTGAACCGCGGCAACGGCTGGGGCACGACGCTCAGCTCGCTCGTCGCCGGCTCGGAGTGCACCATCACCGAGCCGAGCCTGAACGGCGCCGACGCGGTGGTCATCACCCCGAACGACGGCGACGACACCACGACCGGTATCGTGACGATCCCGAGCGAGGCGACCGAGCCGGTCGTCGTCGCGGTGACGAACCGCTACCTCGCCGGCTCGATCGAGGTCGAGAAGCTCATCACCGGCGACGGTGCCGAGCTCTACGGCACGGGCGACTTCACGGTCCAGCTGGTCTGCACCCTGAACGACGAGCCGGTGCGGGTGATCGACGGCGCGACGCGCACGCTGAACGCGGAGAACCTCACGGCCGAGTACACGGGCATCCCGAGCGGCGCCGACTGCGTGCTCACGGAGCCCGAGAACGCCGGCGCGACCGAGAGCCGCATCCGCATCGGCCAGGGCGACTGGGCCGACGCCGGTGATCCCGGCGTGGGCTTCACCGTGGTCGTCGATCCCGCGATCGTCTCGAACGACGATCAGGCGCAGACCCCGGCCGAGCTGGAGAACCGCTTCGATCTCGCCGAGATCTCGGTCACCAAGAACGTGGTGAGCGACGCGGTCGACCAGAACGGCGAGCCGATCGAGTACGGTCCGTTCGAGGTGGTGCTCAGCTGCACCTTCGAGGGCGAGCAGATCGACATCCCGGAGGGTGCCGAGCGCACGCTCGCGAACGGCGAGACGGTGACCTGGACCACGCTGCCCGCCGGCGCGCTCTGCACGGTCGAGGAGACCGACGCGGCAGACGCCGACGAGGTCTGGTTCGAGCTGCCCGATGCGAGCGCCGAGGAGCCGGGCGAGGAGGGCGGCGAGGACGCCCCGCCGGTGCGCGTCGACGGGCAGGTGCTCGAGCTCGCTCCGCTCGTGCCCGTGGGCGACGAGACCGCGGTCAACGCCGCCGATCTCTTCAACGCCTTCGACAGCACGCGGCTGACCATCGTCAAGCAGCTCGTCGGCGACGGCGCGCAGCTCGGCAAGGACAAGGCCTTCGAGGTCGAGCTCGTCTGCACCCTGACCGACGCGACCCGCCCCGAGGGCGCGGAGGTGTGGAACGAGACGCTGACCCTCTCGGCCGCGAACGACTGGCGCGCCGAGGTGGAGGGTCTCGCGTCCGGCGCGGAGTGCCGCATCGCCGAGATCGAGCGCGGCGGGGCGGATCGCACGCAGATCAGTGCGGGAGACGTCGTGATCGGCGCGTCGGCCGGCGGGTTCACCGCCGATGACGCCGACATCCGGATCGCCGTCGCCAACACCTTCCACGCCCCGCTGTCGACCACGGGCGGCACCGCCGTCGGGTATCTCGCGATGCTCGCCGCGCTGCTGATGCTCGCGGGCGGTGCGGCCGCCGCGATGCGGCGCAAGGAGGGCAGGCACTCCGCAGCGGAGTGACCGAGCCGCCTGAGCGGTACCGGGCCCCGGAGGCGAACGCCTCCGGGGCCCGGCCGTTCCGGGCGGTCGCCGGCCCGTGTTGTCAGCGGTGCCCGATAGCCTGAGTGCATGGACTTCTGGGCCGAGATCGTGGGGCAGCCCGCCGCGGTGCGCGCGCTCGAGCACGCCGCATCCCCCGAAGGGGCTCGCGAGCTCTCGCACGCCTGGCTCATCACCGGCCCGCCCGGTTCCGGGCGATCCAACATCGCGCTGCGCTTCGCGGCCGCGCTCGTCGCCCGCGACCCGGCCGAGCGCGAGGGCGTGTTCGCGCAGGTGCGCGCCCGCACGCATCCCGACGTGGCGGTGCTCACGACGCAGAAGGTCGTCATCGGCATCGACGACGTGCGCGACATCGTCACCACCGCCTACTACGCCCCGGCCACGGGGCGGCACCGGGTCATCGTCATCGAAGACGCGGATCGCATGCCCGAGCGCACCTCGAACGTGCTGCTCAAGGCGCTCGAAGAACCGCCCGAGCGCACCGTGTGGGTGCTCTGCGCCCCCAGCGAGGCCGATCTGCTGCCCACCATCCGCTCCCGCGCCCGCTCGCTGAGGCTCGTCACCCCGTCGCCCGAGCAGATCGCCGGTCTGCTGCACGAGCGCGACGGGGTCGACGCCGACGCGGCCGAGCGCGCGGCCAGGCTCGCGCAGAGCCACATCGGCATGGCGCGCCGGCTC
>CALMSE010000264.1 GCA_937872275.1 uncultured Leucobacter sp.
CGCGTCGGGAGCTGCGGGAGGCCCGCGAGGCCGCGGCGGCCGACGTGCCCGGCACCGGCGGCGACGACGTCGGGGCCGCTGTCGATGATGCCGTGGATGACGCGACCGTGGTGCGGCCCCATCGGAAGGCGCCGGACGAGGTCGACGACGCGACGATCGTGCGGCCCCGGCGGCGGGACGCCGAAGAGCACTCCACCGGCGGATCGGTCGCCCTGCCGGTCGAGGAGCCCGAGGTCTCGGGGCGCAGCTTCGGCACGGGATCGACGCCGGGGCTCGACCCCGAGCGGCGCATCTCCGCCGTGCCCGACCGCGCGCCCTGGGAGACGGGTCCGGTCGCCGAACGAGGCGTGCGCCCCGGCGCGCCGGTGGTCTACGGTGCGCGCTCCGAGTACGCGGGAGGAGCGCAGCCCGGTGCGGACGAGATCCATCGGCGACTCGGCGATCCGCCCCCCGCGACCTTCGTGCCGGTGCGCGAGGGGCGCAGCGCGCTGCCCTCGGTGGGCCGCCGCACCGCGCGCGCCCGCATCGGCACGCTCATCGGCTACGCGGCGGTCGCGGTGGTCGCGGTGCTCGGCCTCTGGGGCGTCGCCGTGCTCGCCTTCGGCTGATCCGGCTGATCCGGCTGATCCGGCCCCCAGCGGCCGCCGAGGCTCAGGCCGCGATCGGCACGCGGAGCCAGGGTTGCTGCCGGTAGCGCGAGGAGGCGTAGGGCGCCGGTGAGATGATCCGGTTCACGCCGTCTTGGATCTGGTAGACGAGGTGGGCCTGCGAGAGCGAGGCGTCGCGCGACTCGATGCCGTACGCCAGCGGGCGCTGGTACTCCGCGCCGAAGAAGTAGGATCCGTTCACGCCGCGGTGGATCAGGCGGCGCAGCTCCTCGGTGGTGGCGCGGTAGGAGCCCGGGCGTCCCGAGCGCTGCCAGGCGTGAGCGAGGATGCCGATGCTGTCGTACTGGATGCTGGCGCTGGTGCCGTACACCGGCCTCCCGAACCGGCTCTGGAAGCCCTGCTCGAAGCGCTTGCCGAGGGCGTCGGCATAGCGGCCGGTCGCGGTGCTCCACACCAGTCCCTCGAACTCTTCGAGGTCGTTGCGGAAGTCGCTGGTTCCCGGCGCCCAGAGGCCGTAGAGCAGGCTGGGCGCGGGCCGGAGCATGAACTCCCGGAGGAACGACCTGAGGGTGGAGGAGCGGAAGCAGGCGAGGAAGACGAGCGCGGGCGAGGCTGCCGTGATCACGCGTGCGGCCTCCACGGCCTCGGCCTCCGCGGTGGCGTTGATGAGGGTGAGGTCGTAGCCGATGCGCAGCGCCCGTTCGGCCCAGCCGCGATGGTAGTCGGCCATCTGGGGATCGTCGGTCAGCATGATGATGTCTCGCCTGCGCTCGTCGACGAGGCCCGACTGGGTGACGCGCTTCACGAAGCGCAGGAACTCGTCGCCGTAGCTGTCATCGCTCGGGCATACCTGGAAGATGTTGCCGTAGCCGCTGCCGGTCGCGATGATCTTGCACACGAGCTGACTCGTCAGCGAGTGCAGCACCGGGATGCCGGCCTCGCGCCAGAAGCCCAGCAGCTCCGGGAGCGACTCCCTCGGGTCGGCGTACCCGAAGGAGAGCGCGTCGATGTTCTCCCGCATCACGGCCTCGGTGCCGGCTTTGATCGACTCCATCGACGACACGTCGGCACCGACCGCGACGAGCTCGAGCGGCCTGCCGGAGACCCCTCCGCCGGCGTTGATCTCTTCGATCGCGAGTTGCGCGCCGAAGAGCATCTCCTGACCCTCCGAGTCGTTGGTCGCATGGATGTGCCCGATGCGGATCGCCCCGAGCGACGAGCCCGGCGCGCGCGCCTTTCCCGGGATCGAGCCGACGGGCCGACGCCAGTCCGCCGGCTCGAGCCGGCGCATCTCGTCGTCGATCCTGCCGAGCAGCGATGCCGAAGGGGTCGCGGCGGGCAGCGGCAGGCGCACGGCGCCGTGCTGCAGCGCGAGCACCACCGCCTCGGTACGGTTGTTCGTGGCGAGCTTCGTGAAGATGTGCTCGGCATGCGTGGTCACGGTGCGGAGGCTGAGACGGAGCGACTCGGCGATCGCGGCGTAGGAGCAGCCGACGCACATCAGCGAGACCACGTCGAGCTCGCGCACGGTGAATCCCAGCGGGACGGGGGCCTCGAGCGCTTCGAGCGAGGCCTGCACGTTCGTCACCGAGCCGCACTCGAGCCTGACGCGGAAGGTCCGGGCATCGTCGCCGATGAAGACGAAGTCGATCGCGCTGTCGGCCACGCCCTGCCTGCGGAACGCCTCGAGCGCCGCCGCCAGCATCGGATATCTGGTCTCGGCGTCCAGCGGCCTCGACTCGAATCCGGATGGCGAGCGGGCCATGACGAGGCGCTCCCGCTTCGCCGGCTGCTTCTTGACCATACGTCACGGTACTTCGCGCGGAAGCCGAGGGTCAAGGCGAGCGGCCCCGACGTTCGCGCTTCGTGATCTGAGCGGGCGCCGCGGGCCCCGAACGGTCCGCGGCATCGGATGTTCATCCGATGCCCGTACCCGCATGCCCTCCGTAGCGTCGGTGCTGTCGGAGAACACGCACGAACGAAGGAGTTCCCATGCCGGTCGTATCGACGGTCAACGCCCGATTCCGGGAGATAGGCGCTTTCGAGGCGTTCGAAGAGCATATGGGCTCGTTGCTCGACCTGGGCCGGGGCAGCGACATCGTGGTGCTGCCCGAGCTGGTCACCGCCGAGCTGATGACCCTCGAGCCCGGCTGGCGCGAGGCCACCATGCACGACATCGAGCTCATCGCGAAGCATGAGGACCGCCTGAAGACCTGGTTCGCCGAGCAGGCGATCGCCCGCGGCCAGTACGTGCTGGCGGGCAGCACGATGGTGCGCCGGGAGGCCGGCGTCTTCAACGAGGCGACCCTCTTCGGGCCCGAGGGGCTCATCGTCAGCCACGAGAAGACGCATCTCTTCCGGCTCGAGGGCGCGAGCGGCAGGATCAAGACCGGCACGAAGAGCACCGTCGTCGAGCTGCCGGTCGGCAGGATCGGGATCCTCATCTGCTACGAGATCGAGATCCCCGAGTGCGTCGACGCGGCCGTCGCGCAGGGCGCCGACCTGCTGCTGAACCCCTCGATGACCCTGTCCGAGGCGGGCGCCTGGCGCGTGCTGCACTGCGCCTCGGCGCGCGCGATCGAGAACCAGGTCTACGTCGCGACCTCGCAGATCTCCGCCGATCCGGTCGGCTTCTGCCCGGGCTTCTGGGGGATGTCGCGGCTGATGGCCCCCGCCGATGCGCCCTGGCCCGCCACCGGCGTCGTCGCGGCGACCGAGCCGAACGCGGAGGCCGTCGCGACTGCGGAGCTCGACTACGAGGATCTCTACCGCAACCGCGAGACGGGCGCGGTCGCGACCTTCGACGACCGTCTCCGCAACGCGGAGCTCTACCGCAGCTGGCCCTCGCGCCGCTGAGGCCCGCCGGCGCAGACCACACCCCACGAAAGCCAGGAAGAAGGAAACACCATGTCGCAAGCGAAGGTTTGCATCTCGTTCGATTTCGATGCCATCTCGGTATGGATGGGCAGTTTCGGCCAGGCCACTCCGACCGCGATCTCCCGCGGCGAGTTCGCCGCCGAGGTCGCCGCGCCGCGCATCCTCGACCTGCTCGAGCGCGAAGACGTGCCCGCCACGTGGTTCATCCCCGGCCTCGACGCCGAGACCTACCCCGACGTGTGCAAACGGGTGCGGGACTCGGGTCACGAGATCGGACATCACGGCTACTGCCACGAGGGGCCGGTCGCGCTCGCCGAGGCCGAGGAGCGCGAGGTGCTCGAGCGCGGCCTCGAAGCGCTCGACGGCGTGCTCGGGGTGAAGCCGGCGGGCTACCGCTCGCCCGCCTTCGACCTCTCGCCGAACTCGGTCCGCCTGCTGCGCGAGTACGGCTTCGAGTACGACTCGAGCATGATGGCGAGGGACTTCGAGCTCTACTACTGCCGCGAGGGCGACGTGCTCCACAGGGATCGTGTGCCGGAATGGGGCGCGCAGAGCGACCTCGTCGAGGTGCCGGTCTCGTGGAGCCTCGACGACTTCCCCTTCACCGAGCTCGTGGTGGCACCGCCCTACATGTTCCCCGGCTCGACCGACCTGAAGGCGATGGGGGAGCGATGGGAGGCGGATCTCGACTTCCTCGCGAAGGAGCTCGACGGCGAGGGCGTCTTCACGCTGACCCTGCACCCCGCGGCCATCGGGCGGGGCTGGCGTCTGCGCATGCTCGAGTCGGTGATCCGCAAGGGCAAGGAGGTCGGCGCGCGGTTCACGACGATCAACGACGTCGTCTCCGACTGGAAAGCGGCCTGAACGGCCTCCCCGACACGACAAGGAACGAAGGAAGAACTATGAAGCACAGAACTCACCGGGCGGGCGGACTCGCCATCGCGGCGCTCGCCGGCATCCTCGCCCTCACGGCCTGCTCCGGCAGCACCGCCGAGGCCCCGGGCGACTTCGGATCCGGAGCGGCATCCGGGGACAAGCCCTCGATCGCCGTCTTCTACGCCGAGGGCAACGCCTACCTCACCGCGGGCAACGAGAGCGCGAAGGCCGCCGCGGACGAGCTCGGGGTGGACATCACCCTGTTCAACTCGGGCTTCGACCCGCAGCAGCAGCTGAACCAGATCGAGACCGCGGTGACCCAGGGCGGCTACGACGCCTTCGTGATCGGGGTCCTCGACGGCAACCTGCTCTGCGACTACGTGCGCGAGAACCTGATCGAGCAGGACATCCCCGTGGTGACCTTCCAGGGCACCCTGTGCGGTCATGACACCGAGCGCGGCGAGGCGCAGCTCGAGGAGGGCGTCTTCGCCCACGTCACCGGTCAGAACCTCGAGATCTACGAGACCTGGATGGAGGAGATCGCCGCCCAGAGCCCCGCCGGAGGCAAGGTCGCGGTGCTCAGCGGCCCGCCGATCCAGGGGAACACCGTGAACCTGAACGAGGCGCTCAAGACTCTGCCGGACTCCTTCGAGGTCGTGGCGAACCAGACCACCGACTACACCACCCCGGACGCCTTCTCGAAGGCCCAGACCATGCTGCAGGCGAACCCCGACATCGACCTCTTCATCTCGAACTACTCGGGCGTGACGCAGGGCGTCGTCGAAGCGGTGAAGGCCGCGGACAGCGCGGCGAAGATCTTCGACTTCGGCGGTGACGAGTGGGCGCTCGGGGCGGTGGCCTCCGGCGAGATCACCGCGACGGTCATGCTGTTCCCCGCTACGGAGACGGCCACGGCGATCCGGCTCGCGGTCGACGCGCTGGGCGGCGAGCCGAGCCCCGGCGTGGTCGACCTCACCCGGAGCGACGCGGTGCCCGGAACGGTGTTCGTGACGAAGGAGAACGCCTCGGAGTTCACTCCGGAGTATTGAGCCGCCCGGGGCGGGTGCGACGGGAGACCGTCGCACCACCCCGGGATCCTCAAGGCCGCGCCCTCCCCGGGAGAGGGCGCCCCGATCGATCGAGAGCTGAAGGAGCGCTGCGCATGGCAGAGGAACTCATCGTCGCCGACCGCGTGAGCAAGAGGTTCGGCGGCGTGTACGCGGTGCGAGAGGTCTCCCTGCGGGTGACGCGGGGGACCGTGCACGCGCTGGTCGGGCAGAACGGAGCCGGGAAGTCCACGATGCTCGGCATGCTCGGGGGCCGGCTCCGCTCCGACGAGGGAGAGATCCTGCTCGACGGCGAGCGCATGGCGGCGGCGACCCCGCAGAGCCGCCGTCGCCACGGCATCTCCACCGTCTACCAGGAGCTCACGGTCGTCCCCGAGATGTCCGCCCTCGAGAACGTCTTCCTCGGTTCCGCGCCGAGTCGTTTCGGCGTGACCGACTTCGCCCGGATGCGGGAGCGCTTCGCCGAGCTGTGCGCGCTGTTCGAAGTCGAGATCCCCGCCAGGGCACCGGGCGGATCGCTCTCCATCGCGCAGCAGCAGATCCTCGAGATCATGCGCGGGGTGGGATCCGATGCCCGGGTGCTGCTGCTCGACGAGCCGACCGCGGCGCTCGCCGAGCACGAGCGGGAATCGCTGTACCGCATCATCGCGCGTCTGGTCGAGTCGGGGGTGACGATCGTCTTCGTCAGCCACAACCTCGAGGAGGTGCTGCAGCTGAGCGACGCGGTGACGGTGATGCGCGACGGTCGACTCGTCGATACGAGGCCGGTCGCCGCGTGGGATCGGAAGTCGCTGATCGCCGCGATGGTCGGCCGGGAGGTCTCGGTGGTGGATCGCCGCGAGCTCCCGGAGCCCGGAGCGCCGGTCGTGAGGCTGGACGACTGGCGGCGCTCGCCCGGCTCCGAGCCGATGAGCCTGACGGTGCGCGCGGGCGAGATCGTCGGTCTCTGGGGCCTCGTCGGCTCCGGCCGCTCGAGCTTCCTGGGCTCCCTGGCGGGCTCGAAGCCGGGCGCGAGCGGCCGGATCCGTATCGACGGGGAGGGCTCGGGCCAGGAGCTCGGCCTGCCGCGCACGCCTCGCGAGTCCGCGAGGCGCGGCATCGGGCTGGTGCCCGAGAGCCGCAAACGCGCCCTCGTCATGGGCATGGACGGCGTCGAGAACTTCTGGCTGGGCCGAAGGTCGCGGGGGGCGGCGGGACTGCTGTCGCGTCGCCGGGAGCTGGGCGAGGCGGGCCCGGTGCTCTCCGGCTTCGGTTTCGACCTCGCACGGGCCGCCGCGCCCGTGGGCCGGCTCTCGGGCGGCAACCAGCAGAAGGTGCTGCTCGGCAAGTGGGCCGGTCGCGACCCGCGACTGCTGCTCATCGACGAGCCCACCCGCGGCATCGACGTGGCCGCGAAGGCCGAGGCGCTCGACTCCATCGTCGCGATGGCCCGGGACGGCGCCGCGATCGTGCTCACCTCGAGCGAGCTGGAAGAAGTGCTCGCAGTGGCGCACCGGCTCCTCGTGTTCGCGCACGGGCGGGTGGTCGGCGAGATCCGCCCGGAGGATCCCCTGTTCACCGTCGACGAGATCGTCAGACTCGGTTTCTCGCAGAAGGAAGGAGCGGCATCGTGACCTCGACCGCTACCGCGACCGCAGCGCCCGTTCGACCCAGGCGCCGCGCCGCCGACTTCGCCAGGCAGTACGGCATCCTCGGTGTGCTCGTCGTGCTGGTGATCGTGGCGATCTCGATCTACCCGGGCTTCGCCGCGCCCAAGAACATCGAGAACCTGCTCACCCAGAACTTCACGGTCGGCGTGATCGCGGTCGGCATGACGCTCGTCATCATCTCGGGCGGCTTCGACCTCTCGGTGGGCTCGACCTACGCCCTCTCCACGGTGGTCTTCGCCGGGGCGACGCTCGCCTCGGGTCAGGTGCTCGTCGGCGCGGCCGCGGCGGCGGGGGTCGGGATCGTGTGCGGTCTGGTCAACGCGTTCCTGGTCGCGACCATCGGCATCAACCCGTTCATCGCCACGCTCGGCACGATGTCCCTGTTCTCGGGCCTGGCGTACGTGATCACCAACTCGACGCCGTTCATGGTGGGCGATCCCGCGTTCAAGGTGCTGTCGCAGGCGCGCCTCCTCGGCGTGCCGTGGTCGATCGTCATCATGACGCTGGTGTTCGTCGTCGCCGCGCTCGTGATGTCTCGGACCAACTACGGGCGCTCGATCTACGCCGTGGGAGGCAATCGCGAGGCGAGCTGGCTCTCGGGGCTGAGGGTCAAGTCGGCGAGCGGCTCGGCGTACGTCGTGGTCGGCCTGCTGGCCTCGTTCGGGGCGATGATGGACGGGTCGCGCCTGGGCGTGGGCCAGGCGAACGTCGGGGCCACGCTGGCGCTCGACGCGATCACCGTGGTGATCATCGGCGGCACGGCGCTCACCGGCGGCCAGGGCGCGATCTGGCGCACGGCCGTGGGACTCGTGATCCTCGCGACGATCACGAACATCTTCTACAACATGAACATCAGCCAGCAGTGGCAGCTGGTGGCGAAGGGCGTGATCGTGATCGTGGCCGTGGCCGCCGATGTGCTCATGCGGTCGCGCAGGGGCCGTGCGTGATCCGGTCCGCCGAAACGGCCGGCCGCGAGCGGTGCGGCGCCCGGGGTGCGAGGCGGGTGGAGCGGCCCGGAAGTCCGCGAACGCCCGCCCGGCTGGACGCCCGGTGCGCATATACTGACGCGTGTCCACCTTTCCAGGTGGAGCGCGACTCAGAGTGGAGTGCCGATGATCACGTATGCCGAGATCGCGAACCTTGCCACGGAGAAGGATCCGATCGAGAAGGCCCGGCTCGCCTGCGAGGCCTTCCTCGGCACCACCGTGTTCACCGGCCTCGCCATCACCTACGTATCGCCCGGGAAGCGGGGGGAGCGATCGCACAGCTTCCTCTACACTCACGGGTATTCGGATGAGGCGCTCGACTATCTCAAAGGCACCTTCATCCCGACGGACCCGTACTTCCGGGCGGCCGTCGCCGATCCGCGGGTGATGCCCACCTGGTCCCGCGGGGAGTTCGCCCGCAGCGCGGCCGCCCGGTACTGGCTCTCGCCGGCCGGCTACCGCAACGGGTTCTCCCTCTCGGTCCAGCAGGAGGGGATCGGCGAGATCGGCTCGGTGCACTCCAACTCGTATGCGCCCGAATTCGGCGAGCATCAGCTCGAGGCCGCCCTGGCCTTCGGCAATCTGCTCAAGACGGTCTTCCTGCAGAAGCAGGCGCAGGACAGCGCGCACCTCACCCCGCGCGAGATCCATGTCGTGAGGCTCGTCGCCGAAGGCGCGACCAACCCCGAGATCGCCGACGTGCTCACCGTCTCGCGGAGCACCGTCGCGACTCACATCGAGAACATCCTGCGCAAGCTCGACGTCACCTCTCGCGTCGGGATCGCCGTCGAGGGCACCCGGCTCGGGCTGGTCTGAGTCGGCGCTCGCAGCGCGCTCGCTGCGTCTCAAAACGGTAACTATCGGAAAATATCCGTCATCTGACCGATATTCCCGCGCGGCCATACCTGTGTCAATAGACATGTCCGGTTGTCCAGCGTCGGAGCGTCAGAGAGTTCGCCGGTTGCAGCGCCGCAGCTGCCCCTTCTCCTCCTCCGCCGTCTGGTCATGTGGTCACATCACTCACCAGGAGGAATCATGCAAACCAAACGACTGCTGGCAGGCATCGGCGCCGCCGCGGTGGCGGTGTCACTCGCGGCGTGCAGCGCGCCGACCGGGGACGGCGCAGGAGGCGACGCGGAGGTCAAGGGCGCGATCGCGTGGAGCTACCCCTCGCAAGACGTGCCCGTCTGGGCGGATCAGCTGAAGCTCATGGCCCCGATCATCGAGGAGGCCGGCTACGAGTTCCTCACCCACGACCCCGGGTTCGACGCGCAGAAGCAGGTCGACGACTGGCAGGCCTGGATCTCCCGAGGCGATGTCAGAGCCATGGGAGGGTTCCCCTTCGACGTGAACCTCATCGGCGGGGTGACGAGCGAAGCCGCCGCGGCCGGCATCCCCCTCATCGGATACATCGTCGAGTGGGACGGCGTCGCCGCGGCGACCCTCGCACCGGCGTACGAGAACGGCGTGGACCTCGGCGCCGCCGCGGGCGAGTGGATCGTCGACACCTACGGCGACGAGCCGGTGGGCGTGGCGATTCTCGGCGCCTTCGGCACACCGTACGCGCAGGAGCAGGCACGAGGATACGTCGATGGTCTCGAGAAGACCGATGCGAACATCACCGTCGCCGAGCTCGAGGCGGTGGACCGCAACGCCGGCCACACGGCCATGCAGAACCAACTGATCGCCGATCCGAACACCCGAGTCGTCCTCACCCACGGCGCCGATATCAGCCTCGGAGCGCGCCAGGCGATCATCGACTCCGGAGTCGGGGCGACGGATGAGCGGTGGTTCGTCGGGGCGACCGATGCGACCGACGAACTGGTCGATCTGATCGCCAAGGGGGACGACATCCTCCGCGCCGCGTTCGTCTCCCCGACGATCGAGCTCGCAGAGACGAACGCGAGGCTCCTGATCGACGCCGCCGAGGGCCGGCCCGTCAAGACCACCGTGGTGGCCGCCGAGCGCATCACCCCGGAGAACGCCGACCGCTTCCGCTCACCCAGGTGACGCGCACTCCCCAGGAAGGGGCACACCGTGAGTCGCATCGCATTCCGAGGCGTATCGGTCGACTTCGGCGCCACTCGCGCTCTCGACGACGTCGACTTCTCCATCGAACCCGGTGAGGTCGTCGGCCTGCTCGGGCACAACGGGGCGGGGAAGTCCACCCTCGTCGGCGTTGCCGCCGGTGTGCTCCGACCGACGGGAGGGTGGTGCGAGCTCGACGGCGAGCGCGTCGCCCACGCGACCCCGCACTCGCTGAGCGAGCGCGGTCTCACCGTCGTCAACCAGGTCCCCTCCCTCGTCGGCAGTCTGTCGATCCGCGACAACCTCTTCCTGGGGCGCTCCCGCATTCCGCGTCGAGAGCGGCCGAGCAGAGCCGCCGATGCCCTGCGACGGGTCGGCCTGAGCCATGTGCCGCCCCGCACCCTCGTCGCCGAGCTCTCGATCGGAGAGCAGCAGCTCGTCGATCTGGCTCGGGGTCTGGTGGGCGGCGGCGTGAACGTGCTCTTCCTCGACGAGCCGACCGCGGCGCTCGGGGCCGCGGAGACGGCGAATCTGCACGCGCTGATCAGGGAGTTCTCCGCGGCCGGAACCGCGGTCGTCTACGTCTCGCACCGCCTGCCCGACATCCTCGACGTGTGCACGCGCACGGTGGTGCTGAACGACGGCAGGGTCGTCAGCGACATGAGCGTGTCCGACCTGACCGTGCGCGACCTCTCGCGTGCGCTCGCCCCCGGCTTCGAAGAGCTCGAGCGGTGGGAGGCGCCCCCGTCCGATCGCACCGCCTTCGAGATCCTGGGGCCGAGCACGATGCGGTTCGGGAAGGGGGAGATCGTCGGTCTGTTCGGGATGGCCGCGGGCAACCAGTTCAAACTGCTGGAGTCGATGTTCGGGTGGCGGCACCACAGCGTCACCCATCGCTTCCGGTACACGCTCGACGGCGCGCCGTTCGCGCCCGGCTCACCCGCGGCTGCGATCGACGCCGGAGTCATGATGGTCCCCGCGGACCGGGAACGAGACGGACTGCTGGCGAACCTGAGCGCCCGGGAGAACACGCTGCTCCCCTGGTACCGCACCCTCTCGAGGCTCGGCACGGTCATGCCGGGCACCGGCGCGGCGCCGTATGCCCGCGCGCGGGCGGACATGAAGGTGAGCGGCCCCGGGGGCGACGCCCCCATCGGTGCGTTCAGCGGCGGCAACCGGCAGAAGCATCTCCTGGCGCGATGGATCTACCCGCACCGACCCGGGGTGCTGCTGCTCAACCAACCCACCCAGGGTGTGGACATCGGCGCCAAGAACGACATCGTCCGCGCCCTGCGCGGACTCGCTGACGCGGGGGTCACGATCATCGTGGCCTCCTCCGAATCGGACGAGATCGCGCGCATGTGCTCCCGCGCGTACGTGATCTACGACACCGCGGTCGCGGAGATGCCGGCGGGGCCCGGCATGGAGGAAGACATGCTCGCCGCACTGCTGGATCTCGCGGAAAGGTAGCCCACCATGGCACAGGAGACATCTACTCGCCGACTGTCGAAAGAGCGCCTCAGGCTGCTGATGGTGCAGAACGGCGTGCTGTTCGCCGTCGTCGCCCTCATCGTCTTCTTCGCGGTCCTCAGCCCCCGGTTCCTGACCGGCCCGAACATCCTGACGATCCTGCTGCAGATCTCGGAGCTCGGTCTGCTGGCCCTCCCCGTCGCGTTCCTCATCATGCAGGCCAACGTCGACCTCTCGGTGGGCTCGATCGCCGCCCTCGCCTCGGTGTGCGGCGCCATGACCATGGTCGCCTCGGGTTCCATGTGGCTCGGGATCCTGGCGGCCCTCGTCATCGGCGCGCTCGCCGGGCTGATCAACGGATTCCTGGTCTCCATCGTCGGGCTCAACTCGTTCGTGGTGACCCTCGGCTTCATGAGCGCCTGGCTGGGCCTCGCCCAGCTGCTGAGCGACGGCAAATCGATCAGCGGCCTGCCGGGCGAGTTCACCGCCGTCGGCTCGTTCTCGGTCTTCGGTGTCCGCGTTCAGATCCTCGTGCTCGTGGTGGGGATCGTCCTCGCCTGGTGGGTGCTGAACCACAGCGCGCGGGGCCGGGAGATCCTGGCCGTGGGTGGGAACATGCGGGCCTCGCAGCTGATGGGCCTGAAGGTACACCGGGTACGGGTCAGCACGTACGTGGTCGCCGGCGTGGTCGCCGCGATCGTGGGACTCATGCTGACCGCCAAGCTCCAGGCCGCGAGCCCGGTCATCGGCCAGGGCTGGGAGTTGCAGGCCCTGACGGTGGTACTGCTCGGCGGCATCGCCTTCGAGGGCGGGTCGGGGCGGATCCGCAGCGTGATCTACGGCCTGATCTTCGTCGGCGTCCTCAACAACGGCCTGGTCATCCTCGGGGTGTCCCCGTACGTCCAGACGATCCTCGTGGGCCTCACCCTCGTCGTCGCGGTCAGCCTCGACCGCGGAATCCAGCAGGCCATCGCGAAGACCATCGCCCAGAGCGCTCGCCGCCGGCAGCGCCGCGAGAGCGCAAGCAAGGCAGAGGAAAGGAACTGAGACCCATGTCGAAGCACGCAGATACCATCATCAGAGACGCGGTGATCTTCACGGCGGATCGGGAGCGGCTCTGGGCCGAGGCCATGGCCGTCGCGGGGGGCCGCATCCTGCACATCGGCGACCTCGAGACCGCGCTGCAGTTCGCCGACGAGGCCACGGAGGTGCGCTCGCTCGACGGGCGGTTCCTGATGCCCGGCATCATCGACGGGCACAACCATCCGGCCCTCGCCGGCCGCACGGCGCTGTTCGAGCTGTTGGTGTCTCCCGCATCCTCGTACGAGGAGGTGCTCGCGACGATCCGCGGATACGCGGCCGGGCTCGCTCCCGGGGCGTGGATCACCGGCGCCGGGTGGGGGCTCCATCTGCTCGAGACGATCAGCACCGCGGAGGCGCTCGCGGGCCTCGACGAGGCGACCGGGGGGCACCCGATGGTGCTCGTCGACATCAGCAGGCACAACCGGTGGGCCAACACCGCCGCGATGACGGCCGCGGGGGTGGCGCCGGGCGAGGGGGTGCTCCTCGACGAGCACGGCGCCCCGACCGGGGTGCTCTTCGAGCGCGCGGGCCTCCCCGTCGCCTATGCGGCCGCGCGTGAGGGCGGGCTGACGAACGCGCAGGAGCAGACCGCGTACCGCCACAGTCTCGGGGTCCTCCACAGCTACGGCATCACCTCGTTCCAGGACGCGGCGGCGACCCCCGAGGTGCTCGCCGCTCTGCACGGTCTCGACGCCGCGGGCGATCTGGATGCGTGGGTGGTCAGCTCGATGATGATGAACGACGAGGTGCTCGGCGCCGAGATCGTCGGCGAACCCCTGCTCGACCTGGCCGAGCAGTACCGCTCGGAGCACCACCGCCCTGATTTCGTGAAGCTCTTCCTCGACGGCATCCCGCCCGCCCGCACCGCGGCGATGCTGGAGCCCTACCTCGAAGACGCGCAGCATGGCTGCGGCTACTGCGGCAGCACGATCCTCTCGGCCGACGAGCTCTACGACGCCCTGGTGGTGACCTCGAAGCGCGGTCTCGGGGCGAAGATCCACAGCACGGGCGACGCCGCCACCAGGCTCATCCTCGACACCGTGCAACGGCTGCGCGCGGAGGGGCACGGGTTCCGCTGCCAGATCGCGCACGGCCAGTACGTCGCCCCGGACGACGTGCCGCGGTTCGCGGAGCTCGGCGTCGACGCGGACATCTCGCCCTACATCTGGTACCCCGGCCCGCTCCCCGAGGCCATCAAGATGGCCGTGCCCGAGGAGCGCGCGGAGCGCATCCACCCGAACCGGGATCTCATCGCCACGGGGGCCCTCGTGTCCGCGGGATCCGACTGGCCCGTGAGCCCGGTGCCGAACCCGTGGCAGGCGCTGGCCGGGCTGGTCACGCGCCAGGACTCCACCGGAGAGTTCCCCGGAACGCTCTGGCCCGAGCAGTCGCTCACGGTGCGGGAGGCGATCGAGGTGTTCACGCTCAACGGTGCGCGCATGCTGGGGATCGATGACGTGACCGGCTCGCTCGAAGCCGGCAAGTCGGCCGATTTCGTCGTGCTCGACACCAATCTCTTCGAGGTCGACCCGAACGAGATCGGCAGCACGGTGCCGCGGGAGACCTGGTTCGCGGGCCGCAGGGTGTTCTCCCGCTGAGCCCGGCCCGGGTCGGTCCCCGAGCCCGCGGGCCCGCACCCTCGGCGCCGAGCCCGGTCAGCGCACGAGGCGCGCGATCGCGTCGCTCGCCTCCTTGAGCTTCGCGGCCGAGACCGCGCCCCCCTGTCCGGCGGCCTCGGCCACGCAGTGGCTCAGGTGGTCGTCGAGGAGCGCGAGGGCGACGCGCTCGAGCGCCTTGGTCGCCGCCGAGACCTGGGTGATGACGTCGATGCAGTACTCGTCGCGCTCGATCATGCCGTGGATGCCCCGCACCTGGCCCTCGGCCCTGCGCAGCCGCTTCAGCAGCTCGTCGCGGTGGGCGCTGTAGCCGTGCGAGCCGTGGCCGTCGTGGGCGCCGCCGGCGTCCGGGGTCTCGGCGCCCGGCTCGTTCTCGGGGGTGTGCATGAAGCCACCATACACCCCCGGGGTATGCGGCGAGGGGTGCCGGGAGCGAACGGCGGGGCGCCCGCCCCGCGCTCGCCCTCGCCCCCGCGTCCGCCCTCACCCCTCACCCCCGC
>CALMSE010000265.1 GCA_937872275.1 uncultured Leucobacter sp.
GCCCGTCGCGGTGTTCGACCGGTCGAAGGCCCGCGAGGTCTTCTACCACGACCTGCCCGAGGAGGCGATGGCGGCGGCGACCGCCCGCCTCGACCCGCAGCCGCTGTCGATCTTCGCGACGCCGGTGGCCCTGCCCGAGCCGATCGCGATCCCCACGGACTACGTCGTCTGCACGGAGGACGCGGCGATCCCGCCCGAGCTGCAGGACCTCATGGCCGAGCGCTCACCGGCGACCGTGTTCCGCGTCGCATCGAGCCACTCGCCGATGTTCTCGCTCACCCGGGAGTTGAGCGACATCCTCGCGCGGTAGGGCGCGGGGGTCGGAGCCCGGTGCGGGGCCGGACGGGCCGGCGCCGGCGCCGGAGCGCCCTCACGCCGGGTCGAGGAAGAACGTCGACCCGGGGTCTTCGAGGAGGCGCAGCGTCGCACCGGCGTGACGAGCCGCGATCCCCTCGCCCGTCGCCGCGGCCTCGAGCGCGGGGGTCGCCGTCTCGCCGAGCTCGACGAAGGCCCGGCTGAGGCTGCGCATGACCTCGAGCCCGCCGCGGCCGAGTTCGGCGGTCAGCTCCTCCGCGAGCCGGGAGCGCTGCTCCTCCGGCACGAGCCCGGCGGCCGTGCGCCAGGCGGCTCGGGCGACCTCGTCGTCGGGGTCGTGCAGATGGGAGGCGACCGCCTGCCACGCGCGCCCGTCTCGGAGCTTCGACA
This sequence comes from uncultured Leucobacter sp., assembly GCA_937872275.1. Lineage (GTDB taxonomy): Bacteria > Actinomycetota > Actinomycetes > Actinomycetales > Microbacteriaceae > Leucobacter. The sequence continues at coordinate 706 of CALMSE010000265.1, forward strand.
GCGTGTGCAGGGCCTGGCTGCGCGCCTGCGGGGCGTCCGCATCGAGCTCGGCGATGATTCTCGGCAGCACGAGCTCTCCGGGCAGCCGCGTGAGCGCCCACGTCAGCATGTCGCGCACGTAGAAGTCGGGTTCGATCGCGCAGCGCGCGACGAGCGGCTCGAGGTAGGCCGCCTCGGGGCGGGTGCCGGCGGCGAGCGCGGCCTGCAGCCGGTCCGAGGAGTCATCGACGGCAAGCGCCTCGGCGAGCGCGGCGGCGGGATCCATCACGATCCGCCGCCTACGCCGTCGGCGGCAGCGTCGGCACCGGGGTGGGCGCCGTGAGCGCCTCCGGGTCGAAGTCGATCACGCCGCTGTCTCCGTCGCGCGGCAGCATGCCGGCGGAAAGCCCGCGGAACGCCGCGAGCTCGGGCCCGTGATCGGCCAGCGGCACCTCGACGGGGGCGCCCGGGCCGACGAGGAACTTCTCGCCCCTGACGCGCACGGGCACGGGCTTCTCGCCCGCCACGAGCTCGAAGCAGATCCGCTCCCGCTCGAGCGACACCGCGAGGCGGCTGCCGCGCCACTGCAGCGCGAAGCGCAGCCCGCCCCAGTGCTCGGGCAGGCGCGGATCGAAGCTGAGGCGGCGCCCCGCGTCGCGGAGCCCCGCGAAGCCCTGCACGAGCGCCATCCAGACCCCGCCCGCCGAGGCGATGTGGGCGCCGTCGGAGGAGTTGCGGTGCAGGTCGTCGAGGTCCACGTGCAGCGCGTGCTCGAAGTAGCGGTAGGCGAGTTCGCGGTAGCCCACCTCGGCGGCGATGATCGACTGCACGACGGCCGACAGCGTCGAGTCCCCCGTCGTCAGCGCGTCGTAGTACTCGAAATCCCGTCTCTTCTCGTCGCGGCTGAACTCGTCGCTCGCGAGCAGCAGCGCGAGCACCACGTCGGCCTGCTTCAGCACCTGGAAGCGGTAGATGACGAGCGGGTGGAAGTGCAGGAGCAGCGGCTTCTGCTCGGGAGGGGTGGCCGCGAGGTCCCAGACCTCGCGCTCGAGGAAGTGCGCGTCCTGCGGGTGCACCCGCAGCTCGTCGGAGTAGGGCACGTGCATGCCCTCGGCCGCCCGCTCCCAGGCCTCGACCTCGGCGGGGTCGAGCCGCAGCCGCGCGCACAGCTCCGCGTACTCGTGGGGCGCGTCGGTCTCGAGCGTGCGCACCACCTCGACGGCGAAGCGCAGGTTGAAGCGCGCCATCACGTTCGTGAAGAGGTTGTCGTTCACCACCGTCGTGTACTCATCCGGGCCGGTGACGCCGTGGATGTGGAAGCGGTCCCCGTCCCAGAACCCCAGGCTGGACCAGAGCCTCGCGGTCTCGACCGCGATGTCGGCCGCGCCGGACACCATGTACTCGAGGTCGCCCGTGGCCGCGACGTAGCGCGCGAGCGCGTAGGTGATGTCGGCGTTGATGTGGTACGCCGCGGTGCCGGCGGCGTAGTAGGCGCTCGCCTCCTCGCCGTTGATGGTGCGCCACGGGAAGAGCGCGCCCTCCTCGTTCAGGATCGTCGCCCGCAGCCGGGCCTGAGGCAGCATGCGCTGGCGGGAGCGCAGCGCGTTGCGGGCCCAGAGCGGCGAGGTGTAGCTGAGGAAGGGCAGCACGTAGATCTCGGCGTCCCAGAAGTAGTGCCCGCTGTACCCTGAACCGGTGAGCCCCTTCGCCGCGATGCCGCGGCCGTCGGCGCGGGCGGCGGCCTGGGCGAGCTGGAAGAGGTTCCAGCGGATCGCCTGCTGCACGCCCGGCTCGGCGTCGACCTCGACGTCGCTGCGATCCCAGAACCCGTCGAGGAACTCGCGCTGCGTCTTCCAGCGCTGCTCGGGCGGCTCGGCGGCGGCTCGGTCGAGGGTGTGCACGCAGCGGTCGATCATCTCGGAGAGGGTCGCGGTCGACGACGAGTGGTAGGCGATGGTCTTCAGGAGCGTCACCGTGCGGCCCTGCCTGGCGCGGCCCTGGAACACGTGCCGCACGCGATCCTCGGAGGCCTGCACGCGGGTCTGCCACTCCCCCGCGGCCTCGCCGGCGCTTCCGCCCGTGTCGCCGCCGTCGAAGTCGTGGTCGACGCCCACCCCCAGCGTCATGCGCGAGTTGCGCACCTGGAAGCTCAGCACGCTGCGCCGGCCCTCGTGCAGGGCCGGGCCCGGCTCGAGCGTGCGCTCGGCGAGGCGCTCGCTCTTGCGCGGGTCGACGAGCAGCGCGCCGCCGGGCGGGATCACCGGGTCGACTCGGCCGAGATCCTGCCGGTTCATGATGAGGCTCGACATGGTGAGCTCGGCGTCGGCGTCGAGCACCGTGACGCGCATCTCGATCGTCGCCATGTGCCGCGAGGCGAAGCTGACCATGCGGCGGGTCTCGACGCGCACCCGTTTGCCGGTCGGCGTGAGCCACAGCAGCTCGCGGGCGAGCGTGCCGGCTCGCAGGTCGAGGGTGCGGCTCACCTCGAGGATGTCGGCCGATGAGAGGTTCAGGCGCTCGTCGTCGACGTAGATGCGGATCGTCTTCGCGTCGGGCGCGTTGACGATGGTCTGGCCGTGCTCGGCGAAGCCGTAGGCGTATTCGGCGTGGCGGATCGCCCAGGTCTCGTGCAGGCCGTTGACGAAGGTGCCGTGGTTGCCGAGCGGGCGGCCCTCCTCGTGATTGCCGCGCATGCCGAGGTAGCCGTTGGCGAGGGCGAAGATCGTCTCGTCCTGCCCGGCGAGCGCCGGGTCGATGCCGTGCACCGTGAGGCGCCAGGGGTCGGTGCCGAAGTCGCGGTGGGGCTCGGCGCCGTGCGGTGCGGTGCTCGGCGGTTCGAAGGCGGCGGGTTCCATCAGTTCAGCTCCCCCAGGTCCTCGACGACCGTGTCGGCGCCCGCCGCCTCGAGCGCGGCGCGGCCCGCGCCGCGATCCACCCCCACGACGAGGCCGAAGCCGCCGGCGCGGCCGGCCTCGACGCCCGAGGCCGCGTCTTCGAACACCACCGCGCGCTCGGGCGTCGTACCGAGCAGCTCGGCCGCGCGCAGGAAGGTGTCGGGGGCGGGCTTGCCCGGGAGCCCCTCGCGCGCGGCGACGACTCCGTCGACGACCGCCGCGAAGCGGTCTCGCAGCCTCGCCGCCCGCAGCACCTCCTCGGCGTTGCGCGAGCTCGAGACGACGGCGAGCGGCTTGCCCTGAGCGCCCAGCCGGTCGATCAGGCGCACCGTGCCCGGATAGGGGTTGATGCCGTCGCGCTCGAGCATCTCGGCGAAGAGGCGGTTCTTGGCGTTGCCGATGCCGCGGATCGTGCCGAACCCCTCGTCGCCCTCCTCCCCCATCGGCAGCGCGATCCCGCGAGCCTCGAGCAGGGCGGCGACGCCCTCGAAACGGGGCCGCCCGTCCAGCGAGTCGAAGTAGTCGCTCTCGCGATAGGGCTCGGCGCCCGAGGCTCGGAACACCCGCTCGAAGGCCTCGCGCCAGGCCCTGCGATGCAGCAGCACGGTGGGGGTGATGACCCCGTCGAGGTCGAACAGGTAGGCGTCGTACTGCTCGATCACGCGGCTGCGCCTCCACTCGCTCTGCGGCCCGTTCGGGCGTTCGCCCGAGCCCGTCGCGGCGGCGGCACGGCCGACGCCGAAACGTGCACCACACTACCATTGCGACGAGGCGGAACCCCCTCAGCGCTCCGCCGGGCGCCCGCTCCCCGGGGCCTCGCCGGGCGCCTCCTCGGCCCAGCCCGAACCCGCGAGCGACAGCTCCCCCGTCATGTCCTCCAGGAACCGGATCACCACTTCGCGTTCGTCGCGCGTGAGCCTCGCGGCCGCGTAGAACCGTTTGGCCTGCTGGCGCCCCACGGTCTGCATGGCCGAGACCTCCGTCTCGGGAGTCACCTTGATCGCGAAGGCGCGGCGGTCGGTGGGGTGCACCTCGCGGGTGATGTGCCCTCCGCGTTCGAGGCGGTTCAGGAGCTTGGTCGTCGATGCCGCCGATATCTTCAGGTGGGCGGCGAGCATGCCGGGAGTCACCAGCGCCTCGCGATTGCCCGCGACGATGAGGTAGTGGATCGCCCGCATGTCCTGGGTGCTCAGCCTCATGTACTTCTGCGAGGCCGCGGAGAGCTGCTCCTCGGCGGTCCGGAGCTCGGAGAGCGCCCTCATCAGCATCCCGATCTGACCGACATCCTCCGGCGCGAGTCCGGATCGATCGACCAGCTCGCTGCGAGGGTCGCTGGAATCCACCTCGTACAGGTTCGCCGAGATCGGATCGCCTTCCGTTCCAGCGGGTGTCTCAGCCATACCTTCATCCTAAGGATCGCGGTGCAGCACGCCTTGCACGTTTACTAAACATTGGTTTACTATCTCCAGAAGAATACTATATGTTGATGGGTGATGGGCATCGAAGGGTGCCGGGCAGCGAGAAGAGCGGGGATCATGCGCAGCGAACGGGTGGTGCTTCTGGACGAGCATCGAAGGCCCATCGGCTCGGCCGACAAGGCCGAGGTCCACGGGTTGGAGACGCCGCTGCACCTCGCGTTCTCCTGCTACCTCCGAGACGAC